>DAIMEC010000044.1:0-7853 GCA_036725465.1 Bacillota bacterium
TGAGCAGTGAAGTCCCTCCGAACTGTACGTCAAGCGGAGTTATCTGTCCTACTATGGTGGGAAGAGTCGCCACTGCCGCCAGGAATACAGCTCCTACAAAAGTTATCCTGGTCATTACTTTATTCAAATACTCTACGGTGGTCCTTCCCGGTCTTATGCCGGGAATAAAGCCTCCGTTGGCCTTCATATTATTTGCTACTTCCATTGGATTGAAAGTGACAGCAGTATAAAAATATGTAAAGAATATTATAAGAACTACATTAAATACTGCATATACCCATATCCCCGGTGAGTCCACAGGAGAAAGCCACTTTTCTATCCACTGGGTAAAATCAGTATCTGTACCTGCAAAATATGTTACAGTCAGAGGGAATTGAAGCATCGAAAGTGCGAATATAACAGGTATTACTCCCGCCTGATTGACTTTGAGAGGAATATGCGTTGACTGTCCGCCGTACATTTTCCTTCCCACGACTCTCTTTGCATACTGTACCGGTATCCTTCTCTGTCCATGCTGTACTTCTATTATTCCCACAATAACTATTATTGCAAAAATAACGAAAAGTGCTATGGTGAGAAATCCGATCTCTCCTGCCTGATATTTTGTAAGTGTCTCTCTTATGGCACTGGGCAGTCTGGCCACTATCCCTGCAAATATAATAAGGGATATGCCGTTGCCGATGCCGTTTTCATTGATTTTTTCTCCCAGCCACATAAGAAAAGCCGTTCCGGCAGACAGCACAATAACTATTACTGCCACCGAGAAAAAATCTGTGCTTATTAGAGCCTGCCTGAACATGCCCACCGAAACACCTATGGCCTGTACAAAGGCCAGTGCCACAGTCAGGTATCTGGTGTATTGAGTTATTTTTTTCCTGCCTTCTGTCCCTTCCCTGGAAAGTCTTTCAAGGGCAGGTATTGCTATGGTCAGTAACTGCAGTATTATCGATGCAGTAATATATGGAGTGATACTCAAAGCAAATATGGTCATATTGCTGAAAGATCCTCCCGAAAAAAGATCAAACAGCTCCAGAAGTCCCGTCCCTCCCTGGAATGCCTGGTTTAAAATTTCTCTGTCTATACCGGGCACAGGGATGTTTGAACCTATTCTGAAAACTACCAGCATAAGAAGAGTGAATATTATTTTTCTTCTTATATCCTCTATCTTCCAGGCTTTTGCAATGGTCTTCAGCATCTCCATATTAAATCACCTCTGCCTTTCCTCCGGCAGACTCTATTTTTTCCACAGCGGTCTTGCTGAACTTGTGAGCCCTGACAGTAATATTTTTTTCCAGTTTCCCGTTGCCAAGGATCTTTATCCCGTCTTTTACTTGTTTGACAAGTCCTGATTCGGCAAGCATTTCAGGTGTTACAACAGTACCGGCATCAAATCTGTTGAGTGCATCAACATTAAGCTCTGCATACTTGGTCCCCCAAATATTTGTGAATCCTCTCTTGGGGAGCCTCCTGTAAAGCGGCATCTGTCCGCCTTCAAATCCAAGTCTTACTCCCCCGCCACTCCTGGAGTTCTGTCCGTTCATGCCTCTTCCGGCGGTAGTTCCCTGTCCGGTGGCATGACCGCGGCCTTTCCTTTTTCCGGTCTTTGCAGATCCGGGAGCTGCTTTTAATTCGTGTAATTTCATATTTTTGGCACCTCCATTCCTACAGTTCTTCCAAAGTAACAAGATGCTTAACTTTTTCAACAGCGCCCCTTGTTACCGGGCTGTCAACTAGCTCTACAGACTGGTGCATCTTTTTTAATCCCAGTGCTTCTACTACTTTTCTCTGTTTCGGAGAAGCGCCGATGGTACTTTTTGTCAAAGTGATTTTTATCATTTTTGCCATTTGCCTCTCCTCCTATCCGAATATTTCTTCTTTTGTCTTTCCTCTGAGTTTGCTTATTTTTTCAACAGTCATCAGGTTTTTCAGCCCTTCCATCGTGGCATAGGCCATATTACCTGTATTATTTGAACCTATTGACTTGGCTCTTACGTCTTTTACCCCGGCCGATTCAAGCACTGTACGTACTGAAGAACCTGCAATTACTCCGGTACCCTCTGCTGCCGGCATGATCAGAACACGTCCCGCTCCAAAGACTCCCAGGATCCTATGGGGTATAGTTGTCCCTACAGTGGGGACATTTATAACATTTTTCTTTGCATCTTCTGTAGCTTTTCTAACGGCCTCAGGGATCTCCTGAGCCTTACCGAGACCTACTCCCACATGACCTTCACCGTCTCCGACGACTACAGTAACGCTGAATCTCATGTTACGGCCGCCTTTAACGGTTTTAGCGACACGTCTGATATTCACGATGGTCTCTTTTAAGTCCAGCCTTGATACATCAATTGTATTTCGCATTGCCCTTCCTCCTGTTAGAATTTTAATCCGGCTTCACGTGCACCGTCTGCCAGCTCTTTTACTCTTCCATGATAAAGGGATCCGCCTCTGTCAAAAACAACAGTTTCTATTCCCTTTTCAAGAGCTCTCTTTGCAATAGCTTCTCCGACTTTCTTTGCGGCTTCTTTGTTCCCGCCGTATTTTATATCATTTTTCAGTCCTTTGTCCAGGGATGAAGCCGCCACAAGTGTATTGCCGTTTACATCATCGATTATCTGAACAGATATATTCTTATTGCTTCTGAAAACACAAAGTCTGGGTTTTTCAGGAGTGCCATGCAAATTCTGTCTGGTTCTTCTATGTCTTGCTATACGTCTTTCATTTCTGCTTTCTTTTGCCATTAGTTTTCACTCCTTTCTACTCTGACGCCTTCACGCCGGCTTTTCCTTCTTTTCTGCGTACATATTCGCCCTCATAACGGATGCCCTTGCCTTTGTATGGCTCCGGCCTCCTCCAGGCTCTTATATCAGCCGCATAATTGCCCACCGCCTGCTTGCTGATCCCTTTTACGATTATTTTTGTCGCTTCGGGGACTTCAGTGGTTATTTCTTTCGGGTCTTCCAGTTCTACCGGATGAGAGTATCCTACATTCAATACAAGCTTGTTTCCTTTTTTCTCAGCCTTATATCCGACTCCCTGAAGCTCAAGCTTCTTTTCGAATCCTTTTGTGACTCCCTCGACCATATTTGAAATCAATGATCTTGCAAGTCCGTGCTGTGAACGGTTTTCTTTTTCATCGGAATCTCTTTTGATGTTCAGGACTCCGTCTTTTTGTTCGATCTTTATAAGTTTGCTGATCTTTTCCTGCAATTCTCCCTTGGGCCCTTTAACTGTTACAACGTTTTTTTCGTCGACTTTTACTTCAACTCCGGCAGGAAGATCAATGGGTCTTATTCCTATTCTTGACATTTTCTTTTCCTCCTACCAAACATAACAGATTACTTCTCCGCCTACCCCAAGTTTTCTGGCTTCCTTATCGCTTATCACTCCGTTTGAAGTTGAAATGATAGCAATACCAAGTCCTCCCAGTACCCTGGGCACATCACTTGCCTTGGCATAAACCTTAAGGCCCGGCTTTGAAATCTTCTTGATTCCGCTAATAACTTTATCTTTATCGGGGCCGTACTTCATTTGTACTCTTATTGTCCCCTGCTTGTCGTCTTCTATAACATCAAATCCTTTGATATATCCTTCCTCTGCCAGTATACCGGCAATTGACTTTTTGATTTTTGAGGCAGGTATATCAACCGTTTCATGTCCTACAGTATTGGCATTTCTGATTCTTGTCAGCATATCTGCTATCGGATCTGTCATTGTCATATCTGTTGTTCTCCTTCCTTCCGCCAGTTTTGCTACGCGCATTTTATGCTTCACAACTTGACGAAAACGTTAATTTTCTTACCAAGAGGCCTTTTTTACACCGGGGATCTCGCCCCTGTATGCAAGCTCTCTGAAGCAGATCCTGCATATACCGTATTTCTTCAGAACAGAATGGGGTCTCCCGCATATCCTGCATCTGGTATATGCCCTTGTCTGATACTTAGGTTTTCTCTGCTGTTTAATTTTGAGAGATGTCTTTGCCATGTTTCCCTCCTATTTCTCAAACGGCATTCCCAGAAATCCCAGAAGCGCTGCCGCTTCTTCATCTGTTTTTGCCGTAGTGGTGAATACGATGTTCATCCCTTTTACCATATCGACCTTGTCAAAATTGATTTCAGGGAATATCAGCTGCTCTTTTATTCCAACAGAATAGTTTCCCCTTCCGTCAAAAGCATTCTTGCTTACTCCTTTGAAGTCTCTTACCCTCGGAAGAGCGATGTTGAAGAACTTGTCTGCAAATTCATACATCCCTTCGCCTCTCAAAGTGACTTTTGTGCCCACCGGCATGCCCTGTCTGACTTTGAAGTTAGCTATGGATTTCTTGGCCTTTGTGACAACGGGTCTTTGTCCTGCAATAAGGGCCAGTTCCGCTGTTGCCGTTTCCATGGCTTTCGGATTATCCTTGGCTTCTCCAAGACCGATATTTATGGTTATTTTGTCAAGCTTTGGGACTTCCATGACGTTCTCATATTTAAACTGTTCCATCATGGCAGGGAAAGCTTCCTTTTTATATTTTTCCTTTAATCTGGCTGTCAAAATCGTCTCCTCCTTTCTTATTCTATTACTGTTCCGCTTTTTTTGGCAATTCTCACTTTTTTGTCGCCTTCCATTTTATATCCGACTCTTGTCGGCTCTTTTGTCTTGCTGTCTATGAGCATGACATTTGAAATGTCCAGCGGTCCTTCCTGATGTTTTATCTCGGCTGCAGCAGTCCTTGTCTGCTTCTGATGTTTGGTCTGCATGTTTATGCCTTCCACAAGGACCTTGTTTTTCTTTGGCATTGCCTTAAGTACTTTGCCCTTTTTCCCTTTGTCTTTTCCGGTAAGGACAATCACCATATCATCTTTCTTAATACGCATTTTGTCCTCCTATAATACTTCCGGAGCCAATGAGACGATTTTCATAAAGCTCTTGTCTCTCAGCTCTCTTGCCACGGGTCCAAAAATACGGGTACCCATGGGGTTTTTATCTTCTTTTATGATAACAGCCGCATTTTGATCGAATTTCACATAACTGCCGTCAACTCTTCTGGCACCATGTTTGGTTCTGACAACAACTGCTCTCACTACTTCACCCTTCTTTACAAGACCGCCGGGTGTTGCTTCCTTTACGGCACATACTATTATATCTCCGATATTCGCGTACTGGCGGCGTGTCCCGCCAAGGATACGGATGCATAAAAGTTCTTTCGCACCGGAATTGTCAGCTACTCTGAGTCTGCTCTCTACCTGGATCATTTTCTGGTGCCTCCTTACTTAACTTTTTCTAATATCTTGACAAGTCTCCATCTCTTATCGCGGGAAAGAGGTCTCGTCTCCATTATTCTTACTTTATCGCCTATATTACACTCGTTGTTTTCATCATGCGCTTTGACTTTCTTTGTAGTCTTTACTGACTTACCGTAAAGAGAATGTCTTACGAAATTTTCAAGTGCAACTACCGCAGTCTTGTCCATCTTATCGCTTACTACTATACCGACTCTGGTTTTTCTTCTTTTTCTTTCATCTGTCATAATTCATCCTCCTTTCTTACTCGCTTTGCGCTTGTTTCAGTTCTTTTTCTCTGATAATAGTTTTTACTCTTGCAATGTCTCTTTTTGTGTCTCTCATCTTGATTGGATTTTCCAGCTGCCCTGTTACATGCTGGAACCTCAGGTTAAAGAGGTCCTTTTTCATCTTGGCCAGTTCAGCATTCAGTTCCAGATCTGTCATTTCTCTTATTTTTTTCAGTTCCATTATGCTTCACCACCCTCTGCTACCTGCTGTTCTTTTCCTTTTGCCACAAACTTGCATTTTATGGGGAGTTTGTGAGATGCCAGTCTCATGGCCTCTTTTGCCTGATTCTCTGTTACACCTTCTATTTCGAACATTACTCTGCCCGGTTTTACTACTGCCACCCAATATTCGGGAGCACCTTTACCGGAACCCATACGTACTTCTGCCGGTTTTTTTGTCACTGACTTGTGCGGGAAGATTTTTATAAATACTTTGCCGCCTCTTTTGATCGATCTTGTCATGGCAATTCTTGCTGCCTCGATCTGATTAGAAGTGATCCATGCAGGTTCTGTAGCAACCAGACCATATTCACCGTATGTTACTTTGTTGCCTCTTGTTGCCTTGCCTTTCATCCTGCCTCTGTGGACTCTTCTGCGTTTAACGCGCTTTGGCATTAACATGGCTGTTTCCTCCTTTCGCTACCAGTCTATTCTTCAGTTTTTTCAACAGCTTCCGCTTCAGCTGATGATACTGTTTCTTTTTCTTTTGATGCTGCTTCAGCCGCCTTTTCTTCCGCTGCCGCTGTCTCAGCCGCTTTTTGTTCTGCTTCGGCTGAAGCTTTTTTCATTTCTTCAGCTTTTGCCTTTGCTTCGGCTTCTTCCTTGGGATCCGGTTTGGGGGAGTTCTTTATTCTCGGATTTACAGCCTTTGGCATTTCGGGCCTGTCGTCTCTGCTTCTCCTTCTGTCTCTTCCTTCACCATCTCTTCTCGGTCTTCTGTCACCGTCTCTTCTCGGTCTTCTGTCGCCGTCTCTTCTGGGTTTTCTGTCCCCTTTTCTTCCATCGGTTTTTTCTTCCCTGACAGTGCTCTGAAGGGTTTTTTCTAATATTTCACCATGATTTATCCAAACTTTCACACCTATTTTTCCGTAGGTCGTATCAGCTTCGGCAAAACCATAATCGATATCCGCTCTCAAAGTATGGAGGGGAACATTCCCTTCACTGTATTTTTCGTTTCTGGCGATTTCTGCACCGCCCAGTCTTCCGGAAACCAAAACCTTTACGCCTTTTGCTCCTGCTTTAATGGTCCTGCCCATTGCCTGCTTCATGGCCCTTCTGAAAGCTATTCTTTTTTCCAGTGCCTGGGCTATGCTTTCTGCTGTAAGCTGAGCATCCAGTTCAGCTCTTTTGACTTCTTTGATATCGATGGAAACCCTTTTCTTCGTAATTTTTTCAAGTTCTTTCTTGAGCTTTTCGATACCGTCTCCGGATCTGCCAATTACCATACCGGGCTTGCCTGTCAGCACGATGACCCTCATCTGGTTTTTCTCAGTTCTCTCAATTACTACTCTTGAAACGCCGGCTGCATATAATTTTTTCTTCACATATTCTCTTATTTCGTTATCCTCAACAAGATAATCCGAAAAGATTTTTTTATCTGCATACCACTTTGAATCCCAGTCTCTGATTATTCCAACTCTGAGACCGTGTGGACTTACTTTCTGACCCATTTACTGAACCTCCGTTTCTGAATTTCTGTCCTTTAGAGTAACGCCTATATGGCTGCTTCTCTTGAGGATCATCGATGCTCTGCCCTGTGCTCCGGCTTTCCATCTTTTCATAGTGGGACCCTGGTGAGCATATATTTCTGCCACGTACAAATCATCGGGGTTCATCTCAAGGTTGTTTTCTGCATTTGCCGCAGCGGACTTAACAACCTTTTCAATCAGCACAGCACCTTTTCCCGGTGTGAATTTCAGTATACTCAGTGCCTCTTTCAAATCCTTGCCTCTTACCAGATCTGTAACAGGCTGCAGTTTGATAGGAGACATCCTGACATATTTAGCAATTGCTTTTGCTTCCATTTTCAATTATCTCCTTTCATCAAACTGTTTTTGAGGGATCTGTAGTTCTGACTTTTTTGTCAGCCGCATGACCTCTGTAAGTTCTTGTCGGAGCAAATTCTCCGAGTTTGTGCCCTACCATATCTTCCGTTATATATACGGGAACATGTTTTCTGCCGTCATGGACAGCTATTGTATGTCCCACCATTTGCGGGAATATAGTTGATGGTCTTGACCATGTTTTGATTACTCTCTTTTCGTTGGCTGCGTTCATCTCTTCGATTGCTTTGAGCAGC
>DAIMEC010000045.1:0-7802 GCA_036725465.1 Bacillota bacterium
AAAATAAATAAAGAAAACGGAACTATAGAAGACCAGGCATATTTGGGACAAGGAGTGGGAGTTGATTATGCAACTATAGCACCGACCCTGGGAGAAGCAAAGACAGGAGAAGAGGGAAATCAAATTACCAAAAAAATTATTATGGTGCCTGCAAGCCGGGCAAGGCTTGTGGCATTTGACGCCGAAACCCTGGATCTTCTCTGGACAGCCGACCCTGAAGCTGCCAACGATCCCGAAAATCATAGATTTGATGTGGATCCGCAATATGATGACAACGGACAGACGATTTCACCTGTGACATACAAAAACGGCTATGCATACTATGCCACATGGAACGGTTCGGGAAGACCCGGATATTATTATTGCGTAGATACAGACAACGGCGAAATAAAGGGATATATAAAAAATCAGGAGGGTGGATTCTACTGGGCAGGAGCATATGCGGATCCGGGAATAGATTCCGGAGCAGACCCTGGGACAGACCCGGGATATGTAGCGTTCGGATCTCAAGCAGACAGTAACGGTGACGCTACTCTTTACTGCATGCCTTCCGATCTTGGAGGTATCGGAAATGACAATGAATCAAAACCCATAGATGCGGAGCTACTTGAAGATTCGGGAAATATTTCAGGAAATGTGTTTTATTGGGAAGATAACAGTGAGGGCATAGAATATATATTTGTCATGACTGACAAGTCAAAGCTCTATAAATATGAAGTTGAAAAAGATGATACGAGAAAAGTCACCGGAATAAGTCAAACTGATCCAGAGGAGATTTATTATCTCGATCTTGGCGGCACCATATCATCGGGAGCTACCATACATGACGGAAAGATCTATGCAGGAGTTTCAGGGGACTCTTCGGGATTTGGAACCAGTGGACACACTTTGAAAATAATAGACTGTGAAAGCATGACGATTGATGACAGTGCTCCCGTACCGGGTTTTGCAAAAGCGGAAAAACTGATTTCCATTCAAAACCAAAATGAAAGCGGCGAACTGTATTTGTATACCACATTAAACAATATGACCGGCGGCATATATCTTCTCAAAATCACAGACAATAGCGGTACAAAAGAAATAGAGGAAAATAACTCGGGAAACCTTTTTGTTCCGGACACACAAAAGCAGCAATACTGTATTTCTCCTTTGACCGCTGACAGTGAGGGAAATATTTATTACAAAAACGACTCGGGAAATATAATGGTGGTCAGTGAAGGATATACAATAACTTCTTCGGCAACATCCGGAGGAAGCATAACAAAAACAAGCGGTGTCATAGAGGGAGGAAACAAGGATTTTGAAATTGCCCCTGCCCCAGGGTATATTTCAGCGGATATAAAGGTGGATGGAATAAGCCAGGGACCGGCAAGCAGATACACTTTTACAAATGTCACTGCTAAACATAGCATAAAGGCGGTTTTTATACCTGCTGTTACTTACGGACCCGCAAAAATAATCAACATCAGCTGCAGCAGTGTAAAGCTTTACTGGAATCCATCTGCAAATGTTACCGGCTATGAGATCCTAAGAGCAAAGGCAGGAGGAAGTTTTGCAAAAATTGCAGACTTGAAATCAACAAGCACATCTTATAAAAACAGCGGCCTTTCCAAGGGAAAAAAATATTCCTATAAAATCAGAGCATATTACAGTTTGTCAGACGGCAGAAAAATATATGCCGGTACTTCTTCGGTAAAGAGCATAACAGTAAAGCCTGCGGCACCGGTGATCAAGACAAAGACAGGCAAAAGAAAAATAAAAGTAAGCTGGAAAAAGGTATCCGGAGCAAAAGGATATGTTGTTTACAGAGCCACCAAAAAAGCAGGCAAATATAAAAAGATAAAAACCATAAAAAAGAGTTCGGCAAGGTCATGGACGAACAAGGGATTGAAAAAAGGAAAAAAATATTTTTATAAAGTCAGGGCTTACACAAAAGTGAAAAAGAAAACTGTAAGAAGTAATTACTCAAATATCAGCTATAAAAAAGCCAAATAAAAAAGACAAATTAACAGAAACCAATAAGTAGGCGAAACAGCAAAACCAGAGGAAGAGGCAAAATAAGAGGAGCGGCAAAAGCAGAGAATCAGGAAAACCGGGGGAACAGCAATACCACGGAGGGAAGCAGTAAAAAAGCACCAAAATAATGAAGAAGAAACGTAAAAGAAAGAGAGGAGAAAAATGAAAAAAACAAAAAACAAAAATATCATAGCGTTTATAGTATCTGTTGCTATGGTTTTCACAATGTTTCCGGCTTTTGCATCAGCGGATGCCAGCCCGGTCACCGCGAAGGTATGGTTCAATGCCTCCGATGCAGAACGTTTTATTATGCCGAGGCAGGAGCTCACTGTTTCGTCCGATCTTTCCAACGAATATTATGGCATACGAGAGCAGGAAAACGGAGTTACAGTAATCGATGTCCTTATCGCAGCCTGTATAAAGAAATACGGAAATGCATTCAATGATGCTTCCAAGACAAACTATCTTGATTTTTCCTACAGCGAAGCATACGATTCATATTCTGTCACAAAATGGTTCGGTCAAAACACAATGAACACGCTTTATTATATCAACAGAAGCATGTCTTTATACAGTGTTGATCAGTCTGCTGTATCAAACCAAGATCTGATCGAATCAGTTTATGTGGGAGAATCATTTTCAGATCTTTATTCATGCTTTGACAAAAATAGTTACAGTGTAAAAACCGGCCGGAAATTGCAGATCACAATAAAGGCTGATACCTGGGGAACAGCTGTAAAGCCCAATGCAGGAACACTTTTGTGCAGCGTTGATAGAAGCACAGGCTCCCTGACTGTACTTCCGGGAATGGTAACTGATGCCGCTGGAAGAGCATTGATTTCATTTAATAAGCCGGGAACTTACTATATATCAGCAAAGGGACCAGTTACATATGACAGTTTTGGTTCAACTGTGACCGGCAGCATCGCGGCCCCATGGGCAGAAGTAAAAGTGACAATGGAGGCTCCTTCTGTAAAAGCAGCAAATAAAAGTATAAAAAGTATAAAAATCAGCTGGAAAAAAATTACCGGAGCAGAGAAATACCAGGTATACAGATCAGTAAAAAAGAACAAAGGATTCAAGAAGGTCAAAACAACGAAAAAAACCTATTGGATCAACACAAAATTAAAAACCGGAAAGAAATATTATTACAAAGTGCGGGCAATAAGCGGAAATGAAAAAAGCTCTTTTTCAAACGTAAAAAGTGCAAAGCCAAAACCGGCAAAACCAGTAATAAGAAAGATACAAAACAGAGGCGGCAATATTCTGATAAGCTGGAAAAAAGTAAAAGATGCAGACGGATATGTTGTCTATAAAAAAGAAGGCAGCAAAGGCAAGTTCAGAAATGTAAAAACACTTAAGGCATCATACAGCAAACAATACAAAAGCATGGGAATAAATAAAGGAAAAGTATACAGTTATAAGATAAAGGCTTACAAGATCGTGAAAGGAAAAAAAGTATATGGTAATTTTTCCGGGATCAAAAAAATAAAAGCAAAATAAAAATGCGTAAAGGCAAAAGCTTTTCATCCTGAAAGTGCGGCAGACTGTAAAATCCGGTTTGCCGTGCTTTTTTGACTGAAAATCAAAAATCTGCCGCGAAAAACGAAGAGCCTATTGACAATACTGAATGCCGTTTTTCCAAAATCAAAAGCCGAATGTGGAAAAATGAAATCCTTTTTCTTCGAGCAAGACTTTTAGTTTCTGTTTAGAACTTTCAGTCAAAAACCCTGACAGAACAAAAAACATATGCATTACAGAATTTCTGACAAGTTCTTTCAGATCCGCTTTTTCGTTTATTACATAAGACATTTTTACAGAAGAAAATCCTGCATAAAGCAGATCGTCTGCGAGATAGTGTTTTTGGATCTCAGGGATTTCATCTATTATTCCCGATTCTTCCCAGCTCTCAAAATTTTCCTGAAGTTGGGAACGTACTTTTTTGATGTGTTTCTTGTAATCTTTACACATGATGGGATCGTTTTTCAGGATAGTAAATAGCTCAAGATAAAAGAAACGATAACGGGTAAAATAATCGGAGATGCCAATCAGAAATTCCGGAATGCCTTCCATTGAAGATGCTGAAGGATCAGCTGAAAAAATCTTGCTGTTTTCCGGAAGCATGTCTTCTTCCCAGATACAGCGTATTATATGCTCTTTGTTTTCAAAATAGTAATAAAGATTGCCGGGACTTATGCCCATTTTTTCTGAAAGGATAACAGTACTTATATTAGATGTAGCTTTTTCATTGAACATCTCTATGGCAGTACTTTTTATTTTTTCTCTGGTTTTCATAAAAACCCCCTATTTTATATAGACCTTCGGAAGCCTTTGTCCGAAGGCACAGACTATTTCGTAGTTGATAGTTCCGGTGGCATCGCCTATATCATCGGCAAGAATGCTATTTTTCCCGCTACTTCCGATTATTATGACTTCATCTCCTGCTTTTACTCCGGGAACATCTGTAACGTCGATCATGCACTGATCCATACATATGTTGCCTGCTATGGGAGCAAAAACTCCGTTTACAAGAACCCGGCCCACTGAAGAATAGGGACGGGGAAATCCGTCTGCATATCCCAGAGGGAGGGTGGCTATAAGACTCTCTCTTTTTGCAATGAATTTTCTCCCGTAACTTACGGAAGCTCCTTCGGGCATAAGAGCCAGCCTTACTATATTGGCCTTTACAGACATTACAGGTTTTATATCAATAAGACTTTTATCAACTTCGTGGGAAGGATAGCACCCGTAAAGAATTATGCCGGGACGGACAGAATCAAACCACACTGAAGGCAGTTCCATAATGGCGGCACTGTTGGCAAATGTGCGCATGGGAATATTTATCCCGGAAGCCAGAAGAGCATCGTAAAATCTGTTATAGTTTTTTTCCTGTTCTCTTGCAAAAGATTTGTCTTTGGCATCTGCAGTGGCAAAATGGGAAAAAAGACCTTTGATCTTGAAGCAGGGAAGAGTTTCGATCTTTCTTATATCTTCGATAGAAAAAATATACTCGGCAGAAGGAGTACCGGCAGAAAGCTCGCCCGCAGTGATCTTTCCGGCAGAAAGATGGCTGACAGGATAACCTATGCGGCCCATGCCTGTATCTGCGGCAACGAAGCCCGAGACCACTTTGCCTTTTTTTTGTGCGGCATCGGAAATGGCAGAAGCGTTATCGTGTGACATTATCACGGGGGTAATATCATAATCAACAATGGTATCCGAATACATTTTTGGAGTCAGACCCAGCATGACTATTTCTTCTTTTGCCCCCGAATCTCTTAAAGCGACTGCCTCATGGAGAGTGGCCACGCCGAAGGAGCTTATATTATTTTCTCTCAGAACTTCGGCCATGGCAACAGCTCCGTGTCCATAGCCATCCGCTTTTATTATGCCGGTGATCTTAACATCAGGACCGACTTTTTTGCGGATATTTTTTATGTTATGATCTGCGTTTGAAAGGTTGATCTCCGCCCAGGCGGCACGTTTTGCGTCTTTATACATCAGGTTTTCTCCTTATGATGTCGCTGCGGCCCGGTCCGTTGGACACCAGAGTAACGGGGAGCTGCAGTTCTTTTTCTATCTCATTTACATAGTTTTGGCATTCAGCCGGAAGATTGTTAAATTCTCTGATACCGCGGATATCACATTTCCATCCCGGAAGGGTTTTAAGAATGGGCTTTGCCCGGGACAAAAGAGTGGTATTGGGGAATTTTT
Source organism: Bacillota bacterium (assembly GCA_036725465.1). Classification (GTDB taxonomy): domain Bacteria; phylum Bacillota; class Clostridia; order Peptostreptococcales; family Anaerovoracaceae; genus UBA1422. The sequence continues at coordinate 5,731 of DAIMEC010000045.1, forward strand.
TTGTGGTTCTGCCTTCTATTTCATAGCCGATGCAGATGGGTATTTGTTCAAGATATCCCAGCGGATCAAGGACAGTCAGAGCGACTTCCGTGGCTCCCTGGATATTGCATCCGTATTTTGTGGCAACAGCATCAAACCAGCCCACTCTTCTGGGTCTTCCGGTGGTTGCACCGTATTCCCCGCTGTCTCCTCCTCTTTTTCTCAGTTCTTCTGCTTCTTTACCGAAGAGCTCACTTACAAAAGCGCCCGCTCCGACGGCACTGGAGTAAGCCTTTACAACGGTTATGATATCCTTTATTTCATAGGGAGGGATACCCGCACCCACTGAGGCGAAACCGGCCAGGGTGGAAGAAGAAGTGACCATTGGGTATATGCCATGATCCGTATCCTTAAGGGCTCCCAGTTGTCCTTCTAGAAGGATGTTCTTTTTTTCTTTTATTGCATCATGGAGAAAGGAAGAAGTATCACATACGAAGGGCTTTATTATTTCGGCATAATCCCTAATTGTATTTACTATATCATCGGGGTCAAGCTCCGGTTTGCAGTAAAGATTTTTTAAAAGGGGATTTTTTTGAAGGCATACATTTTCTGCTTTCTCCCTGAGAAAAGACGTGTCTGAAAAAAGCTCATTTACCTGGAAGCCTATTTTTGCATATTTGTCCGAATAACATGGAGCGATACCTGACTTTGTGGAGCCAAAAGATTTTATTCCCAGTCGTTCTTCTTCGTACTGGTCAAAAAGTATATGATATGGCATAAGTATCTGGGCTCTGTCTGAAACCAGCACCTTTGGCGCCGGAACATTTTTTTCTGTAAGAGATTTTATTTCTTTTGCAAAGTAAGGTATATTCAGAGCCACACCGTTTGCTATGATGCTGGTGGTATGATCGTAAAAAACCCCTGACGGAAGAAGGTGCAGAGCGAACTTTCCGTAATCGTTTATTATGGTATGTCCCGCATTGCTTCCTCCCTGGAAACGCACTATGATATCTGATTCATGGGCAAGCATGTCTGTTATTTTTCCCTTGCCCTCGTCTCCCCAGTTTGCTCCTACGATTGCTTTTACCATTGCAAAAGTTCCTTTCGTTTTATATTTCTATCTTGGGTCCGATCTATATTTCTATTTTGGACTTGATGCCCAGTAACTTTCTATTTTTGTTCAAAAGAGGACGGACGATATTTTTGAGGTAGTTGGCAGTCTGCTCTTTGGCACAGCCTATGAAATTTTTCGGATCCATGACTGCATTTATTTCTTTTTCACTCATGCCGAAGGCTTCGTCTTTTGATATGCGAAAAGCCAGGTCGCAGGGAAGCCCTTTTTCTTTGACCGTCCTGGCCGCTTCCATGGAATGCATCCTTATTTTTTCGTGAAGTTCCTGTCTGTCACCGCCTTTTTTCACTGCATCCATAAGGATATTTTCGGTGGCCATAAAGGGCAGTTCCGCTTTCAGATGTTTTTCTATTATCTTTGGATAAACCAAAAGTCCTGAAGCTATATTGCAGTAAAGATCAAGGATACCGTCAACACCAAGAAAGGCTTCGGAAATACTTATCCTTTTGTTGGCGGAATCATCAAGGGTGCGTTCAAGCCACTGGGTGGAAGCGGTTATGGCCGGGTTCATGGCATCTGTTACAACATAATTTGCAAGAGCTGCTATACGCTCACTTCTCATGGGGTTCCTTTTGTATGCCATGGCGGATGATCCGATCTGCTGTCTCTCAAAGGGTTCTTCTATTTCTTTCAGATGCTGCAGCAGTCTTATATCATTGGAAAATTTGTGAGCACTTTGAGCTATCCCGCTCAGAACATTAAGGATACGGCTGTCGGTTTTACGTGGATATGTTTGACCCGACACAGGGAAAACTGCCTGAAAGCCCATTTTTTTGGCAACCAGCAGATCCAGTTTTTTGCACTTCTCATGATCACCGTCAAAGAGTTCAAGAAAACTGGCCTGTGTGCCTGTTGTACCCTTTGAGCCCAAAAGCATATAGGATCCCAGTACATAGTCAAGATCATGTATGTCACTTATGATGTCCTGCATCCAAAGGGTGGTCCTTTTTCCCACGGTTGT
>DAIMEC010000046.1:0-7743 GCA_036725465.1 Bacillota bacterium
AAAGTTATCGAAGTTCTGGAAACAAAAATAGGGAAAACAGAATCAGCCCTAAAAGAAGAACTAAATGCGGTAAGGGCAGGAAGAGCTAATCCTGCGCTTATGGACAGGATCGAAGTAGAGTATTACGGTACACCCACACCTCTTAAGCAGCTGGCAAATATATCGGTCCCCGATCCCAGGACACTGATGATCACGCCTTTTGATCCCAAGTCTATAGGGGATATCGAAAAGGCCATAAATATTGCAAATCTGGGAATAAGCCCGGCAAATGACGGTAAATGTATAAGGCTCGCCATTCCCCAGGTCACGGAAGAAAGAAGAAAAGAACTCACAAAAACCGTCAAATCCATGGGAGAAGAAGCAAAAGTAGCGGTAAGAAACCTCAGAAGGACTGCAAATGACGAGCTCAAAAAAGAAGAAAAAGCCGGAGATCTTACAGAAGATGACTTAAAAGAAGATTTAGATGAAGTTCAGAAAAAAGTTGACGATGCTATAAAGGCTATTGATGAAATACTGGCAGAAAAAGAAAAAGAAATCATGGAAGTATGATCTGAAATGCTTGATATGAAAAGGATACCTGCCCATGTTGCCATCATAATGGATGGCAACGGCAGGTGGGCCAAAGAAAAGAATCTGCCCAAATTATTCGGCCATAATGCCGGGATGAAGGCAATGAAAGAGATAGTCAAAAGAGCTTCGGCTCTGGGCATAGGATACTTAACCGTTTACGCATTTTCCACTGAAAACTGGAAACGTTCAGAAGAAGAAGTAAGCGGTATTTTTAAGTTACTGGTCAAGTATGTTGATAAGGAACTTGATGAACTCAATAAAAATGATGTAAAAGTGAATATCCTGGGAGATCACAGTTATCTTCCCTCCCAGGCGAGAGAAAGAATAGAAAAGGCTGTCTGCTACACATCGGACAATGGTGGCCTGAACTTCAACATAGCCTTGAACTACGGAAGCAGAGATGAAATAACAAAGGCAGTATGCAAAATAGCGGAAATGGTCGAAAAAAAGGAAATAAGGCTCTGCGATATAACGGAGGATATGATATCGGATTCCCTTTTTACCGGAGAATCAAAAATCCCTGATCCGGATCTGCTTATAAGGACCAGCGGTGAGAAACGTCTGTCAAATTATCTGCTCTGGCAGCTGGCATACAGTGAATTTGTTTTTACTGATACTTACTGGCCCGATTTTTCACCGGAAGAATTCGAGAAAGCCATAGAAGAGTATCAAAACAGAGACAGAAGGTTCGGAGGAAGAAGAAAATGAAAACAAGGATCATTTCTGGGCTGATAATGCTGCCAATGCTGGCGGTCTTATATTTTGGGGGATATGTGCTGATGGCGGCATGTTTTGGACTTACCCTTGCTGCTCTTTATGAATTCTTCAAAGGATTCCATTCCATGGGAGTAAAGCCTTCTTATCCGGTGGCTTCAGTTTCTGTAATGTTGCTTTATGGCTATACACTTTATTTAAATCTTTCGGGAGGAAATGTGATCGATCTTTCCGGACCATTCATGTTCTGGGTATTTATTACGCTCACAGCAAGCCTGATATATCTTTTCCGGATAGAAAAAAGACAGCTTCAGGATGCCATGGCCACGGTCACGGGAGTTTTATATATCGCTTTCTTTGCATTTCATCTTGTTCTGGTGGATCAGACGGGAGAACCGTCGATCCTGATATGGATAATCATATTTTCAGCCTTCGGTACCGATGTGTTTGCATATTTCACAGGCCTTGCTTTGGGCCGGCATAAACTCTGCCCTTCTATAAGTCCGAAAAAAACTGTGGAAGGTGCCGTTGGCGGTGTTATAGGCAGCATAATCATATGCGGAGCTTTCGGATATTTTTTTGCCGAAGAATATTTGAGCCACTGCCTTATACTTGGTATAATGGGCGGTATCATATCTCAGCTGGGAGACCTTACCGCTTCTGTATTCAAGAGAAAGATGGGTATAAAGGATTACGGCCATCTGATACCGGGTCACGGTGGGATACTTGATCGTTTTGACAGCGTTCTTTTTACAGCGCCAATGGTTTATTATTATATTATCTTTGTAATACAGTAAAAGGTATCATTTATAATCATGAAGAAAATAGCCGTGCTGGGCAGTACCGGGTCAATAGGTACTCAGGCACTTGAAATAATAGAAAAAAACAGAGAAGAGTATTCCGTATCAGCACTGGCATGCGGAAAAAATATTTCTTTGTTGCAAAAACAGATAGACTTGTTTTTGCCTGATATGGTTTCTGTCAAAGAAAAGAAGGATGCGGAAGAACTTCAAAAAAAATATCCGAAAATCCATATTGTTCATGGAGGAGAAGGCCTTATCGAGGCGGCTACCGGATCTTGCCATACGGTCCTTAATGCTCTTATGGGCATAAAGGGTCTAATGCCCACATACAGAGCTATACTGGCAGGCAAAGATATTGCGCTGGCCAACAAAGAGACCCTTGTGGCAGGGGGACAGCTCATAATGGAAAAAGCCGCCGAAAAGGGAGTTGAGATCCTGCCCGTAGACAGTGAACACAGTGCCGTATTCCAGTGTATGCAGGGCAACGAAAAAAAATCCGTAAAAAGAATAATACTGACGGGATCGGGAGGACCTTTCAGAGGATTTTCCATGGGGCAGCTTGATGCAGTGACAAAAGAGCAGGCCCTTGCTCATCCCAACTGGAGCATGGGACAGAAAATAACAATTGATTCGGCAACTCTTATGAACAAGGGACTTGAGGTCATAGAAGCCAGATGGCTTTTTGATGTGGCTCTTGAAAAAATAGATGTGGTTATACATCCCCAGAGTATAATACATTCAATGGTAGAATATGAGGACAATTCTGTTATGGCACAGATGGGGATCCCTGATATGAAGGTGCCCATTGCCTATGCGCTGAGCTTCCCAAAACGACGCAAAAACGATTTCAAAAGCCTGGATCTTATCAGGGAAGGAGCAAACCTTACTTTTGAGAGCCCTGATACAAATACCTTCCGGTGCCTGTCTCTTGCATATGAAGCATCAAAAAAAGGGGGCACATATCCCGTGGTAACGAACGGGGCAAATGAAGTCCTGGTACAGAGATTCCTTGAAGGGGAGATAGGATTCACACAAATACAGGATACGATAGAGAGAGTGCTCAATGAGCATATACCAAAATACCGGCTGACGCCGGAAATGATCCTTGAGGAAGATAAAAAGATAAGGGAAAAAATATGATAACTGTAATTTATGCCGTTGCAATGTTCTGCGTGCTGATATTTATGCACGAACTCGGTCATTTTATAGCAGCAAGAGCATGTAATGTAAAAGTGAATAAATTTGCCATTGGCATGGGCCCGGCATTCTGGAAAAAGCAGAAAGGCGAAACGGAGTATTCCTTAAGGATATTCCCCATAGGTGGCTACTGCTTAATGGAGGGAGAAGATGAAGATTCGGATGAACCAAGAGCCCTGAACAACAAAAAAGCATGGCAGAAGGCCATAGTTATTTGTGCCGGTTCTTTTATGAACCTTTTGCTGGCTGTTATTCTTATGATAATATTCGTTTTCTATATAGGAACTGCCACTACTACCCTGGATACGGTACAAAAAGATAGTCCCGCTGAAGAAGCCGGTCTGAAGCCGGGAGACAAAATCGTTATGGTGGATGGCAAAAAGACAAATGAGTGGACGGATGTTACAGACATAATCACCGGCACAGAGAAGAACAAAGCAGAGATAACTGTCGAAAGAAACGGCAAAGAATATACCTTTGTAACAGGCTTCATGAAAAGTGAAGAAGGCCGGAAAATTATCGGCATAACATCAGCCAGACAGAGAGAACCGGTTTCTGCCCTAAAAGATGGGGTCAAAGCAACTTTTGATATGACCCTGAACATGTATGAAATATTAAAACAGCTTTTCACGGGAGATGTTTCCGCAAAAGAACTTTCAGGGCCCGTGGGCATAGTTTATATGGTGGATCAGAGCGTCAGTTACGGATTTATGTATTTTCTGTATTTCATGTCGCTCATAAGTCTGAATCTTGCCATAGTCAATATGCTGCCCCTGCCGGCACTGGACGGGGGACGATTGCTTTTTATAATAGTAAGAAAGATAACCGGCAAAGCTATAACCGATGATATGGAGGGGAAGATCCATTTCATAGGAATAATGCTTCTGCTTTTGCTGATGGTATATGTTACATGGAATGACATTATCAGATTTATAGTTCCCATATTCAACTGATAACAGATTAAGCAGGTATAACGATGACAAAAAGAGTACAATGTGGAAATATATATATAGGCGGCGGGGCTCCGGTCTCGGTGCAGTCTATGACAAATAAGGATACAAGAGATATAAAAGCGTGCATTTCTCAAATAGAAAGACTGGCTGATACAGGTTGCCATATAGTACGTATTGCGGTTTTTGATACGGAGGCGGCAGAAGCTTTCGGAGAAATAAAAAAAGCAACAGATGTGCCTTTGGTGGCGGACATACATTTTGATCACAGACTGGCATTGGCGGCCATCGAAAAAGGTGCAGACAAAATAAGAATAAATCCGGGAAACATTGGCAGCAAAGAAAAAATACGTCAGGTTATCGGTGCGGCAAAAAAAAGAGGAATACCCATAAGAGTTGGAGTCAATTCCGGTTCCCTTGAAAAGGACATACTCGAAAAATATAAAGGAGTAACAGCAGAGGGTCTTGCAGAGAGTGCCATCAGAAGCGCGAAATTATTAGAAGACATGGATTTTGAAGATATAGTTTTATCGGTAAAGGCCTCAGACCCGGCGATCAATTATGATGCATGTATGCTGCTCTCAAAAATGACAAAATACCCCATGCATATCGGAGTGACTGAAGCCGGAACACAGGAGCAGGGGATAATAAAGTCAGCAGTAGGCATAGGAGCTCTGCTACTGGCCGGTGTAGGGGACACAGTGAGAGTTTCTCTTACAGGAGACCCGAAAGCAGAAGTTATCGCCGCAAAAAAGATAATTGCCGCCGCCGGCCGTGGAAGGATGCCCATCAATATAATATCATGTCCCACATGTGGGCGCAGCAGGATGGATATTGAGAGACTGGCAGTGGAACTGGAAAAAGAAATAATGCCACTTGGTGAAAAAAGAAAGAAAGCAGGGATGAAAAGTCTCGATATCGCAGTTATGGGATGTGAAGTCAATGGCCCCGGAGAAGCAAAAGAAGCGGATTTCGGTGTTGCATGCGGAAAAGGAAAAGGACTTATATTCATCCGGGGCAAAGCGTTAAAGACAGTGCCGGAGGAGGAAATAATAAAAGAACTTGTGAGGATGGCAGAAAACTATGAAAACATATAATGCTACACATATGATAAGATATGAAGACCTTAACCATCATGCTAATCTTTATGCGGGAAGGGCTTCTGAATGGATGATTGAAGCTTCATTTGCAGCAGTCACCATTGTTTACGGAAACGGAGACGGCCTGAGATATAAAAACACACATAAATTCGATTTCAGGAAATCGGTTTATCCGGGAGACATCATAACCTTTGCAGCAAAAGTTGTAAGGATGGGCAAAACCAGTATTACGGTATATGTGGAGCTTATTGATGAAAAGACAAAAGAAGTCAAGGCAGAAAGTTTTGTTACATATGTTACTGTTGATAATGAAGGCAGACCCGTAGGACACGGACTCGGGCTTGATGAAACACATGATGAAAAAGAAAAAAAATGTAGAAAGGAAGCGGAATCATTTTTTAGGAAGCTATGAAGAACATACTTGACAGTTATATAAGAGAAGGATACCGGTATAAAGTTGAAAAAGCAGTCATGACAAAAGAGACAGGATCTCTGACTCTTTATATAAGACTCAATTTTATTGTCCCTGCAGAAGATATAGACAGAATAGAAGAAGCCATAAAAAAACAGATACCGGCGGTATCCCAAACTGACATCAGATTCATATACGAAGATGTCCGTCTTGAAAGGGCGGATATTTTTGATAGATTCATAGGCCATATGATAAGGATGTCAAACGGCAGATACTCTGCTGTTACAAAGGTGATATATCCCCATGAATTCAGGGAAGAGGGAGGACATCTGATAATATATGCTCTCGGGGAGACTGCGGTCAGGACACTCAACAGACAGGTGGCAACGGAATTTCAGAAAATGCTGAAGGATAATTTTGATATTGATATAAAAGTGGATTTCAAAAACCATGAGGATGAGTATGCCAGAACATCAATGGACATAGAAAGCCGGGGAGAAGAGTCTTCAAAAAAACCCGCAACAAAGGCAAAGACAGTCAATAAAACCAAAAGAAACGACAAGCAGGATACCATAATGGGAAGGGAAATAAAAGAACCGGTCATGTCAATCAGCGGTCTGCCCGAAACGGGAGAGGCCGTAATTGAAGGAAGGGTTTTTGAGATAACGGCAAAAACCGTAAGAAACGGCAAAAAATTGATCAACATACTTTTGTATGACGGGACTACTTCGGCATGTGCAAAAGCTTTTATGAAGGAAGAAAAATGGAATGATATATCTGAAAAACTGAAGGAAAACGATCTGCTCAAAATAAAAGGGGATATAGAATGGGACAACTTCAGTAATAATATTGTCATAATGGCTAAACATATAGAAAAAGGAAACCAGACAAAAAGAGAAGACCTGTCAGAATCAAAAAGAATCGAATTACATGCGCACACCAAGATGAGTGCCATGGACGGATTCAATGATATCAGGGGTATGATAGAGCAGGCAGCTTATTGGGGACACAGGGCCATCGCCATAACGGATCATGGAGTGGTTCAGGCTTTCCCGGAAGCTTTCAAGACGGCGGCGGATCTGAAAAAACAAACGGGACATGAAATCAAAATCATATACGGACTTGAGGGATATATTTTTGATGACACAGACTGCCTGCTGCCCGATGGACAAATCGACTACAGATCCAAGAAAACCAATCATGTGATAATAATCGCAAAGGATCAAAAAGGTCTGAAGAACCTGTATCGTCTTGTTTCGGAGTCCCATATCAAATATTTTTACAGAAAACCCAGGATACCAAAGTCCCTGCTTTCCGACAGAAGAGAAGGGCTGATCATCGGTTCGGCCTGTGCAGAAGGAGAAGTATATCAGGCTGTTCTAAGAAAATATACAAAAAAACAGATAGATGAAATAGTAAACTATTACGATTATCTTGAAATACAGCCTCTGATAAACAATCAGTTTCTTATAGACGGGGGTCTGGTTTCAGACAAAGAAGAACTTAAGGATATAAACCGGAGAATAATAGACCTGGGCAGGGAGCACGGCAAAACAGTTGTTGCAACCTGTGATACTCACTATACATCTCCCGATGATTTTCTTTACCGAAAAATACTCATGGCGGGGCAGGGATATAAGGATACAGAAGGAGAGCAGGGACTTTACCTGCGCACCACCGAGGAAATGCTTTCTGAGTTCGATTACCTGGATGAAGAAACAGCTGCTGATCTGGTCATAAAAGGTCCCGGACATATAGCGGATATGATCGAGGACATATTGCCGGTGCCTTTTGGCAAATTTCCGCCAAAGATCGAAGATGCCGATGGAATACTACGCAGAAAGTGTGAGGAAAATGCAAAGGCAAGATACGGGGACCCTTTGCCCGATAAAATAAGAGAAAGACTTTTTGCGGAACTTGATTCCATAATCGGAAATGATTATGCAGTGCTATATGTTTCAGCGGAAAAGCTTGTTCAAAAATCTCTTTCCGACGGA
>DAIMEC010000047.1:0-7541 GCA_036725465.1 Bacillota bacterium
CTGGTTCTTAAGGGATCAACATTGAATATATTCCCCTGTTCATAGGGACTTATGTTCATTCCATGTATGAATGCCTCGCCGTTTTTTATCCTGGCATAACTTTCTTTTATACTTACTTTGCCCTGTCTTATGGCTTTTATTTCTGTTCCTGTCAGTACCAGCCCCGCTTCATAAGTGTCTTCTATAAAATAATCATGCCTGGCTTTTCTGTTTTTTGCTACAACTTTTTTTTCTTTCATTTATATACCTTTATACCTATAAAGTCCCGAATTCGCCAAAGGGATATACCCTTAATATGGCTTTCCCCGTAACTTCATCGATATCCACCGTCCCCACTTCAGAATACCTGCTGTCAATACTCACTTCCCTATTGTCTCCCAGGACATACAGCTGTCCCTTCGGCACTTTTATGCCGTTTTCCTGCCCCGTTGTATAGGCGTCCTCGATATATGCTTCACTCAGAACCTCTCCGTCAACATATACTTTCCCGTCTTTTGTTTCTATGGTTTCTCCGGGAAGTCCTATTACTCTTTTTATGTAAAGTTCTTTTTCACCGCCGGTATAATGGGGAAAAACTATTATATCTCCTCTTTCAGGCTCGCCGAAGCTGTAGGCCTGTTTGCTTATGAACAAATAATTGTTCTCCATAAGTGTTGGTTCCATGGAGGTTTTCTTTACTATTATGGGTTTAATAAAAAATGTTATTGCCAGTATCACAACCAGTACGATAGCAATATCCCTTATGAGAGTTTTCATGTGATTTGTCCTTTCGATACAATACTTGATGTCTTTTCTTTTTTTGGTCAGTGGATCTTTCCCGCATCGCTGAAGGGATAGAATCTGAAAACAGCTTTCCCCTTTATGCTTTTTTTGCTTATTGTGCCCAGCATGTCAGATCTGCTGTCAAGACTTACCTGTCTGTTGTCTCCCATTACGAAGACCTGTCCTTCCGGAACTTCGAAGTTATATATCTCTCCGGGAGTGGTTGCACTTTCTCCTCCCATAATATAATCTTCCTTTAATATCTCACCGGTTCTGTAGACTATGCCGTCTGAAATGGTGATCACATCCCCGGGCAGTCCAATGACTCTTTTTATCAGAAGCTTTTCTTTGTCCGTTTCGGACTTGAAAATTATTATATCCTCATATTCTATTTCCCCGAATCTGTATGCCTGTTTAGCCGCTATGAGATAATTGTTTTCTTTGAGTGTGGGCTCCATGGAGGTTTCTTTCACTATTACAGGTCTTATCAAAAATGATACGGCAATGGCTATTGCTAAAGCTATAAGTATATCTCTGATAAGAGCTTTCATTTATTTTATTCCTCCGATATCAGAAAGGGGCCAAAGTATCCATTTCGCATTTCCCCTTATCATGTCCATATCCACGGGACCCAGTTCTTTTGCTCTGCTGTCCATGACAACATCTCGGTTGTCGCAAAGAAGGAATACCTGATTTTTTTTGAGCTTCAAATCCATATCGTTCCCCAGGCTGCCCTTTGCGTTCTTGACGTTATATTCTTTACCGTTTCTGTAAAATGTGCCCGCCTGTATCTTTATTCTGTCTCCGGGCAGACCGGTAACTCTTGCTATTATGTTATCCTCGTAAAGCTCTTTTGCGGCGGTCTTTTCGAGTATTACCACCTGCCCCAGATCAGGCACCCCGCGTTTTTCTGAATAACTCTCTTTTGTCATTACCACGAAACTGCCGTCTTTTATTGTTGGATCCATCGCCTTGCCTTCATTCATCTCCGGCGCCACCAGTATAAAAAGTATTATCGCCGCAACTATGGCATACATATAAGCTCGGTTCCTTATTTTGAAAGATCTGCTATCATATTTTCCCTGGGACATCGATTAACTCCTTTTTTATTTTTTCAAACATATCGGGCAGTTTTGCCGTCACTGTAATACCTTCGATCTCGAGCTTGTACGCATGAAGAAGCTGTGTTGAAAGCCCGTATCTTTTTTTGATTTCAGCATTTATCTTCGAATCACCGTATTTGGGATCACCTATAAGCGGGAATCCCGCAGATAAAAGATGCGCCCTTATCTGATGGGTCCTGCCGGTTATCAGTTCCGCTTCTGTGAGAGTGAAATCTCCGCCGACTTTTATGGGTTTTATAAGGGTCCTGGCACAAACGCCCTTTTGATCTGCCTCGGCCAGCACCCTGACCGTGTTTTTCTGTGTGTCCTTTTCAAGCCTTCCGCACAGCTTTAACGGTTCTTTTATCTGGCCGTGCACTATCGTGAGATAATACTTTTTTATTCCTTCACGTTCCCTGATAAGTCTATTAAGATGCTTCATTGCTTCTGCATTTTTACCGAATATGACAAGACCGGTTGTATTTCTGTCCAGCCTGTTTACCGGCGCGGGCCTGAAAGTATTTTCTTTTTCCGGGGTATATTCTCCCCGCTCCTTAAGATATGAAAGCACCTGGTTCGCAAGAGTGTTTTTTTTCTCGCTCGCATCCCCGTGGATCAAAAGCCCGAAAGGCTTTTCTGCTATTAGCATATCTTCATCCTCATATGCTATATCAAATCTGACGACGGGTGCAAATGCTTTTTTGGTTTTTCTCAGATTTTGCCCTTCTTCTTCAGAAATATAGACACAAATTATATCTCCCGGGGAAAGGATAGTTTCAGGTCTCTGTCTTTTCCCTTCGATCTTGATGTCCTTTCGTATCATTTTATATATATGGCTCAATGATGCATTGCCGAAATACTTTTTTAAGAAACGGTCCATTCTCTGACCGCCGTCGTTTATACCGATTTCAATTTTTAACATACATTACATTATACAACAATAAAGCTTTTGTAAACAGTCATTGTGAAGAAATTTTCATAAAAAACGGCGGTCTTTGCATTTTTTTGAAATTTCCCGTGACGCACTGGTCTGCCATGGATTTTTGTGATATTGTATATATGTGAAAGGAGAATCGGAATGAGCAAATTTAAAGATTTTCTTTATGATAAAAATGATATCATGGTGGCTCTGGTGATACTTATCGTGGCTGCCGTGATCATATTCTTCAGGATAAATGCCATAATGGATTATCCTTCCACTCAAACTGATCAGAGCGGCTCGGCAATAACAGAGGCTGTTTTTAAATCATAATAAAAGGAGGTTATAATGGCTTTAGTTACAAGTAAATACATGTTTGAAAACGCCCTTAAAAGCGACCATGCCATAGGTGCTTTCAATGTAAACAACATGGAGATCATTCAGGGTATCGTTGATGCGGCGCAGACCGAAAATTCATGTCTCATCCTTCAGGTTTCGGCAGGGGCCAGAAAATATGCCAAACCGGCATATCTTCTGAAGCTTGTGGAAGCAGCCATAATCGATACCGGCATCGACATCTGCCTCCATCTGGACCACGGAGAGGATTTTGATATCTGCAAAAAATGCGTAGATGACGGTTTTACTTCCGTCATGATCGACGGCTCCGGACATCCTCTTAAGGAAAACATGGAAATCACAAAAAAAGTTGTGGAATATGCCCACAGTAAAGGTGTTGTGGTGGAAGCCGAACTGGGCAAACTTGCAGGAGTTGAGGACAATGTAAGCGTGGACGCCCGGCAAGCTACATTCACAGACCCGGATGAAGCTGCGGAATTCGTTCAAAAAACCGGTGTTGATTCTCTGGCCATAGCCATTGGAACAAGTCATGGAGCATATAAATTCAAGGGGGATCCTTATCTTGATTTTGAAAGACTGAAAAAGATCCACTCCCTTATCCCCGATACCCCTCTGGTACTGCATGGAGCATCAACAGTGCTGCCGGAATTCGTTGCCAAATGCAACGAATACGGCGGGGATCTTCCCGGAACAAGGGGTGTACCCGAAGAAATGATACTGGAGGCAGTTAAATACGGGGTGTGCAAAGTCAATATAGATACAGACCTTAGACTGGCAATGACAGCAGAGATAAGGAAACATCTAAAGGAGCATCCCGAAAATTTCGACCCGCGAAAGTATCTGGGTCCTGCAAGGGAAGCCATAAAGGGCATGGTGCAACACAAGATCAAGAATGTTCTCAATTCATCAGGGACAGGTTCGGACCGGTAATACATCGATTCAGAGGTATTCTCTAACTCAAGAATATTTATGGATCTGAAAACAAGACAAATAAAATGACCGCGCATGCGGTCATTTTTTGGTAATCCCAAATATATCTCTTCCTGCTGTTTTTTTCCTGCAGTCTACTTGCTATGCTCACTTATTATCTGCTGTTTAAGGTCATACAGGTTTTGTGAAAGGTCCACATAATAGGTCTGGGGGTTTTCGAATCTGAGCATTTCCTCCCAGAGCTCGCTTATCTGTAATGCACAGTAGTTTCTTATCTTATCTATGTCAGGCAGATCGTATACGAGTTTTCCTTTGTCAAAAAGCTGCACCCTGAGGTTTTTGACAAAGAAATTCGTAAGTGTCTTTCTTTTCCAGGGGGCCATAGGATCGAATATCTCAAAAGAATCTCCGGAAGGTTCCGGCTCGCCGTCCAGCATTATAAGGTCAGCTCTCATATGGTGAGATTCCTTATCAAAGAATCTGTAAAGTGTCTTGAATCCCGGGTTGGTTATTTTGCCCACATTTTCGCTTATCTTCATCTTCGGTATCATTTTTCCATCCTTTTCGAGGGCGGAAAGCTTATAAACACCTCCGAAAACAGGAGATGATTTTGCCGTTATGAGCCTTTCTCCCACACCGAAGGAATCTATGCATGCTCCCTGTCTTATTACATCCTCTATTATATATTCATCCAGGGAGTTTGATACAACTATCTTACATTCCGAAAGCCCCGCATCATCCAGCATTTTTCTTGCTTTTTTGGTAAGGTAACTGACGTCTCCGCTGTCTATCCTAATGCCCATTTTCTGCGGTTTCATCTCTTTGAAAACCTTAATTGCAGACGGCACTCCGCTCTTAAGGGCATTATATGTATCAACCAGAAGAACGCAGTTTTCAGGATATATCTCTGCATATTTTTTGAATGCTGTATATTCGTCCGGATACATCTGGACCCAGCTGTGAGCCATCGTGCCCAGAGCCGCGATCCCGTAATCTCTTTCGGATACGGTACAGGCCGTCCCCATACATCCGCCTATATATGCCGCCCTTGCTCCGTATATGGCAGCGGAAACACCATGGGCTCTTCTGGTCCCGAATTCCATAACGCCCCGTCCTTTGGCGGCACGAACTATCCTGTTGGCTTTGGTGGCTATCAAAGTCTGATGATTTATAAGCAAAAGTATCATGGTCTCTATAAACTGAGCCTGTATGACCGGACCCCTGACTGTTACTATGGGCTCTCCCGGAAAAACCGGTGTGCCTTCCGGAACTGTCCATACGTCACAAACGAATTTGAAGTTTTTCAGATAATCAAGGAATTTCTCGTCAAAAATGCCTTTGCCTCTCAAAAAATCTATGTCCTCATCGGTGAATTTCAGATTACTGAGATATGATGCAACCTGCTCTACTCCCGCCATAATGGCAAATCCGCCTTCATCGGGCACTTCTCTGAAAAACATATCAAAATAGGCTATATCATCTGCCATGCCTGTCTCAAAGTATCCGTTGGCCATGGTGATCTCATAGAAATCTGTCAGCATGGTCATATTAAGTTTCTCGATCATCTGAAAGTACCTCCAGTCTTTTTTTGTCGACTTTTGCTTTTTCTTTTATAACTACATATCCTGCCAAGATAACTATTACTCCTCCCATAAGCTGTATACCGCCTATCAACTCACCCAGCAGTATCCATCCGAACAATGTCGCCGTCACCGGCAGAAAATTGGAATACACCGCCATTGTTGTGGGTCCCAGAACGCCCAGAGCGTATACATAAACCAGAAACCCCACTCCTGCACTGATAAATCCGAGGAAAAGTATCCCTCCCACAACAGGCATTGTCATGTCTTCCGGTTTTGGCAAGGCCGAAAGTGCAAAGGGCAGCGAAAGCAGTATTGTGCATACCAGCTGGTTGAATGTCAGCGTTATTGCCGAATACTTTTCTTTCAGGTGAGCCGTCATGAAATTATATGTATTCCATGAGAAAATCGCCCCAAAGCAAAGTAGATACCCGACAAATCTTCCTTCAAACAGTATATCAAAATCCGCACCAATTACCATTATTATTCCGAAAACACATATGAATATTCCTACCACCATGGGAATGGTCGGATCTCTTTTGAAAAGGAGTTTTTCGGTTACTATTGATGCGGCCGGCATAAATGTCAGTATCACGGTTATCAGCGATACCGGCATATAGTCCATGGCTTCATATTCACAAAAAAAATAAAGTATCTCTCCGAACAGGGCACACGCAAAAAAAAGCGGTATGTCTTTTTTCCTGAAAAAGCTCCTTCCGTCCATTTTCAGTTTTATAGGTCCTATTAACAGTATTGCCAGCACATATTTCAAGCATACCAGCGTCAGCGTGGCAATTGACTCAAGTGCCCATTTTGCGGCCACATACTCAAGCCCCCATAAAAATACAAGAAGGACCATCAAAATATGGGCGCGGGCTTTATGGTTTTCTGTCAGGAACAAAATTTCACCATCTCTCCTAATGCTTTACTTTCTCTATTTTATCACCTTTTTGAGATATTGTCCTGTATAAGAATTTTTTATCCCTGCAATTTCTTCGGGAGTTCCCTCTGCTATTATCTCACCCCCCTTGAATCCTCCGTCGGGTCCCAGATCTATTATGTGATCTGCTCTCTTTATGACATCAAGATTATGTTCTATGACTACCACAGTGTTGCCGCCGTCTGCCAGTCTGTCCAGAACGTTAAGAAGCTTATCCACATCGGCAAAATGAAGACCGGTCGTGGGCTCATCAAGGATATAAAGGGTCTTGCCCGTACCTCTTTTTGAAAGTTCTGATGCAAGTTTTATCCTTTGGGCCTCACCTCCGGAAAGCTGTGTGGATGGCTGTCCCAGTTTTATGTATCCAAGACCCACCTGTTCCAGAGTTTCAAGTTGTCTTTTTATGGAAGGGAGATTTTCAAAAAACTCCAATGCCTCTGAAACGTTCATGTCCAGGACTTCGTATATATTCTTTCCCTTGTATTTGACTTCCAGGGTCTCCCGGTTATATCTCCTGCCTTTGCATACTTCACAGGGCACATAAACATCCGGCAGGAAATGCATCTCAATTTTTATTATGCCGTCGCCGCTGCAGGCTTCACATCTTCCGCCTTTCACGTTAAAGCTGAATCTGCCCTTTTCATATCCTCTTATTTTTGATTCGGGCAGCTGTGCGAAAAGATCTCTGATATGGGTGAACACTCCCGTATATGTGGCAGGATTGGATCTTGGGGTCCTGCCTATGGGTGACTGGTTTATGTCTATGACTTTGTCAATATTTTCGATACCGGTTATATCTTCATGTATGCCCGCTTTCATCTTCGAGCGGTTGATTTTGACAGACAGCCCTTTATAAAGTATTTCATTGATAAGACTGCTTTTACCGGAACCCGATACACCGGTGACACAAACGAATTTGCTTAGGGGGATCTTTACATCTATGCTTTTGA
>DAIMEC010000048.1:0-7325 GCA_036725465.1 Bacillota bacterium
TATTTCTAAATTCTATATCAGTTTTTACAGTTTACACAGAACTTGAAACTCTCCCATATAATCAAAAACGGGCACACATATGATGTGCCCGTTTTTTAAAATGTATTATTCTTAACCGCTTATTCCCTTTATAAATTCTCTGAAATCAGATATTATCTTATCCATATCCGCCGATTCATCATCAAGGGCAAGACCGTAAAACGGCGGAATATCGAATCCCCTGGTCTCTATCTCTTTTTTGAGTTCCTCCATGTAAACTCCGGATCCCTCTGTTATTGCCTTATTGAAATCCATATCCACCGGACTTCCTCCCCAGCTTTTGTCCCAGCATGTTATGGAAACACCGCAGGTGGGGGAACCGTCACATCCCAGGACGGCTACTGTTTTATATCCTTCCCTTTCGTATTCCTCCATATAAGTAACCACATCTGTAGCAAGTTTTCTGCAAAAGCTGCGGAATCCATGACTGTCATAAAGGTTTTTTGTCTGCCACCATCTTTGTATGCCAAGATAAAGAGTCTCAGGACAATGCATCTGCTGTATGCCCAGATCGTTTTCATAAAGAGTGTCAAAAACTTCTTTGCACATACCCGGATAGCGGGCAAGTCCCTTGACTTTGTTATTAGTGTTCATAAGACAACTAGCTACAAAAATCACTTTTTTACTGCGTGCGTCTTCGTGTCTATTCATAATTACACCTCCATTTTTTGTAATAACCGGTTTTCAGCCCTTTGGCATGGGTTCTACTCCTTCTGCCGTTATCCAGCTTGCGAAAGGATAGTCTTTGAACCCCAGTTCAACTATATCTGATATTTCTGTTATTCTGCTGTCAAAATAGACTTTGCCGTACTCTGCACTGACCTCTTTGTAACCGGCTTCCGGCAGCAATGTTTTGTCTTCTTTTTCCGCAAACCTTGCGGATACGCTGTCATGGCTACTTGCTCAGCTT
This sequence comes from Bacillota bacterium, assembly GCA_036725465.1. Lineage (GTDB taxonomy): Bacteria > Bacillota > Clostridia > Peptostreptococcales > Anaerovoracaceae > UBA1422. The sequence continues at coordinate 950 of DAIMEC010000048.1, forward strand.
TGGCATCTGTTCATATCGAATACTATTCCATCGATACTGTTTTCTTTCATATAACTTATAAGATTCTCTTCCATTCTTATCTTCATTTCATACTCCTCCTCTGCCATCTTCTTCTGCACAATGCATACAAATATTTCTGCCGTCTTTTTTCAGTAAAAAAGGCTCTGCCGTCTCTTCGCCGCATAAAGAACACCTATGTGAATCATAAAGTTCTGCTTTTTGGGGAAAAGGGAAATGCACCGGTGTGACATCGAAAAGATCGTCTCCCCCCATATCCGGAATCTTTTTTTTGTCTTTTATACGCTTTTTCAAGATCAGTCTCAATGATTTTCCTGTTTTGCGGTCATAGAAATTAAAGGCCATTTTTCCCTGTATTTTGAATATCAGATTTCCCTTTCCCGCAGTGCATCCCAGGATCACCTGAATGGAATCAACCCCACAGGCATCGTTTTCGGCAATGCATACCACCTCTTCGTCTTCGGAAAAATCCATATCCAGCAGCTCCGCCGCATAAAGTGCCGCCTTGAACCCTACTGTCAGACCTCCACAATCGTGTCCATGAAAATCCAGACACTTTTGCCAGAGTTGTTCTTTTGTAAGCTTTTTATAAGCCTTTTCAACGCTCATCCTGCTGCCACTCCCTCTTGCTTTCTATTTTTTGGTTCTTTTAGTTTGTTTTGCAAATATATTATAATATATTTGCAGGATTATTTATACAGATAATACCCTTCAAGCAGATAATCCTCACAGTATTTTTTTGAAAGGGTCAGCAAATATTTTTTTATGCTTTTTATCTCCGAGCCTCCCAAAAGATATTTTTGCAGTATCTTTTCAAAACGGTTTTTCTCGTTTTCGGAAGCTTTGTTTTTGAAATATCCCCATACATGTTGTGCCGCATTTACTGCATCGCCCTTTATTTTCTTTTTATCCATACTGTTCTCGATGGTCAGATACATGGGAACAGCCGGATATGATTTTTTGTCCTTGAGCATATTTCTTACTGCCTGATAACCCGCCGGTGAATGTTCCAGAACAAGGTATTTATACCTCCCCCACTCTTTTTCAAGCTCCTTTATCCCTCTTTTTGAAACACAATTGATACATTTCACTGCGGACATGTTTTTATCTTTTACTTCAAGCATGATATCTATATCTTTTCCGGGCAGATCCTGGTAATAGCCAATGAATTCCTCCGTTTTGATGGTTTCCGAATGTGCCCCGGGTCTTTTGTCTTTGTTCTGCTGAGAATAGTGTATTTTCTGAGGGCCGTCTTTTTCTCTCCATGTACTTTTGCATTTTTTGATCCACTGGACATCGGATGTGAGATCATCGGCTCTGTTTACGGCATTATGAAGATTGTCATATATGACAGGAAGTTTCAGTTTCTCTGCCGATTCCAGTACATCGCCGATATTGAATGACCGGTCATCATTTTCAATCACCAGTCTTGCTGTCAAAGCCGGCTTCAGATTCCTGCAGCGGGACACAAATCTTTTTTTTGCTTCTTCTTTATCCCCATAGGTGCCGCCCATATGGAGTACTATTTTATGTTCTGTGTTTATACCAAGGGCATCGAGTATTTTTGCATGGTATTCCAGGTCTTTTTCTGCCGCAGAAACAACGGCGCTTTTGGGAGAATTAATGACTGTATACTGACCCGGATGCATGGAAACACGCATTCCGGAATCCTTTATTTTTTGTCCTGTCTTAAAAAATTTTTCTGCAAAGATATGTTCCCAGGGAATGTCTGCTGCTATACCGGAACCGAATGGTATAATATCTGAAGATATACGAAAAAGCTTTATTCCGTTTTTTATGTTGTAATCTATAAGTTTTTCAAGAGAATCAAGATTGTGTGCTATCAACTCAAGAAGTCTTTCATGGTCAGCATTCTTTAGTGTACAGCTTTTCATTTCACTGCCGGGCACCGCAACTGCCAGACAGGCATATCCTATCCTCAAAATTCAACCTTTCCCTTTAGCATATCCTGGGGAGCCCTTCCCCGTAAAGCATGTCAAGTACCCTTGTACCTCCCAGATGAGTTATAAGCTTAACTCTGGCATCAGTATCAGATGTCGCGCTTCCCTTTAGAATTTCTGACACTTCGCCTATTATTACAGCGTCTTTTCCATGTACAGTCTTTTTCACTGAATCAAGAGCCGTTTCCGCTTCTTCTTCCGGGATAACAGCTATCATTTTCCCCTCATTTGCCATGTACATGGGGTCCAGCCCCAGTATATCTGTAAGCCCCTTGACATCGGGACTTACCGGTATGTCTTTTTCTCTTATGACCATTTCACAGCAGGAAGACTCTGCGATCTCATTTAGTACGGTGGCCAGTCCTCCCCTGGTCACATCTCTCATGGTTCTTACATTTATTCCTGCATCCAAAAGGGTTTCTGTCACATCCGAAAGAAAAGCACAGTCACTTCTTATACCGTTTTCTATTTCCATCCTGGCACTTAATATACACGCATGATGTTCTCCCAGGTTACCGGAAAGCAGGATCTTATCCCCTTTTCTGCAGTTTGCCGCACTTATGTCCCGGCCATTGGGAACATGCCCCATTCCTGTTGTGTTTATATAAAGTCCGCCGGATCCCTCAATTACTTTTGTGTCTCCGGCTATGATCTTTATGCCCGCCTCTTTTGCAGTCTCTGCCATGGATGATACTATTCTTTCAAGCAGATCTGTTTCAAGTCCCTCTTCCATTATGAAACCGCATGTTATATAAAGAGGCTTTGCTCCCATCATCAGAAGATCGTTCAATGTGCCGCACACACAGAGTTTTCCGATATCTCCCCCCGGAAACTCCAGGGGAGTCACCACGAAACTGTCGGTACTGCAGGCGAGCTTTCCCATTTTTTTGTTTTCCATATCACATAATAAAAACGGATCTATCACAGCCGCATCTTCCATCTTATCAAGTATTTCATTTCCAAAATATTTTCCGAATATGTTTTTCATCAGGTCGGCGGAATCTTTTCCACCTCCGCCATGGGCCATTGTTATTCTCATTGGGTCTTTTCCTTTCATAACTTTCTGTTTCTGTACCATATGCCGCATGCACCTTCTCCTGAAACCATACACGGGCCATAAGGGGCATCCGGTCTGCATCCTTTGGCAAACATGGGGCATTCATCGGGGTTTATCCTGCCTACGATAACGTCTCCGCAACGGCATTCACCGGGCAGTTTTATATCCGCATCCAGGCCTCTGCTTCCCGCATCGAAAGGTGAATCTTTTTTCAGATAAAGCCCCGACCTTTCTATGGTGCCCAGGCCTCTCCACATGGCCGGTCCCTCCTCAAAATATTTTTTTATTATATCAAGAGCTTTTATGTTACCCTGTTCTCTCACCGCATTCTCATAAAGATTTTTTGCTCTTGCTTCACCCTTTTTTATCTGATTTACAATATCATAAATCACAGCAAGTATATGCTCCGCCTCAAATCCCGCAATAACGAACGGCTTTTTATATTTTGCAGCCAGCCTTTCGTAAGGCCTGATGCCGATTATTACACTTACATGTCCGGGACATATGAAACCGTCTATATCGGGCTGATTTTCGCATATCCAGGAAAGGGCAGGGAAAATGGTTTTAAGTGCCGTAATGAATTTCAGATTTTTGATGCCCCGTTTTTTTGCATCTTCGATGGCAAGAGCATATGCCGGTGCAGTAGTTTCAAACCCGACGGCTGCCACAACAAACATGGTTTCGGGATGAGCCGCAGCTCTTTCCACCGCCTCAAAGGGTGAGTACATCAGTTCTGCGGAAGCTCCGCTTCCTTTAAGATCTGAAAGGCTTCCGTCAGTTCCCGGAACTTTCATCATATCTCCGAAGGTCAAAAGGATATGCCCTTTTTTCATGGCATATTCTGCACATTTATCTATATATGCGGCAGGAGTCACGCATACAGGGCAACCGGGCCCCGATATAAGTTTTATTGCAGGAGATATCATGCTTCTTATACCGCTTTTGAAAATAGATGCTGTATGAGTACCGCATACTTCCATAAGCTTAAGCTCCGGTCCGTCATAGTTTTTTAGATTTTCTATTACTGTAGCCGTCTCCATTATCTGAAATCCTCCAGATCCGCAAATATTTCCAGCAGTTCTTCTGCTTTTTCTTTTTCCATCACTTCAATGGCACATCCGGCGTGGACAAGAACGTACTGTCCCGGTCTGGGATCCACCAGACCTGTATTCACAGTAACCGTATTCCCGCTGAAATCAACTTTTGCTTTATTATTTTCGAGGGAAATGACTTTCCCCGGTATCGCAATACACACTATTCTTCCTCCTGTACTATTTTGCATACATCTATCCATTCAAGGGCTTTTGAATGATCAAAAAGGTCATCACATGTCAATTCTATGGCGCTGTTGCTGCTGCCGCAGGCGGGAAAAACAGTATCAAACCTTTTCATTGATATATCAGTATAAATTCTCACCTCGGGATCCTCTACGGCAAATGCGCAAACCCCTCCTATTTCGTGACCTGTAAATCGCCCGACCTGATCGGGTTCAAGCATTTTTGCCTTGAATCCGAATTTTGACTTATATTTCCCGTTTTGTATTTTTGTGTCTCCGGCTGTCTGTATAAGTATGCACCCGCCGTCAGGAGTGCTGAATGAAAGTGTTTTGCATATCCTGGCGGGGATGACTCCTACGGCTTTTGCCGCCAGTTCAACTGTGGCGCTGGAAACATCAAATTCCTTTATTTCTTCTTCCAGTCCAAACTCCCTGAAATACTGTCTTACTTTTTCGATGGCCATTTTTCGCTCCTTATCATCTGTGTTGTAATATACGTCTGTCCCAGAGCTATTCCCCCGTCATTGGGACTTACTGATATATTATAATATGGTTTGAATCCGTTGTCACGAAGCAGACTCAAAGTTTTATCCATGAGTATCCTGTTCTGGAAAACACCTCCCGAAAGAGCCACTTTTCCGTCTGTGCCTTCTTCTTCCCTGATTATACGGCATTGTTCAAGTATCATTTCTGCTATCATGAAATGAAATTTCAAAGCCAGTTTATCGGCTCTGTCTTCTGCTTTGTTCATAAGCGCTCTCGCCGCAGCATCTTCAAGCATAATTGCACAGCGTCCTTCATAACTGTTATTGTCACATATATCAAGCATGGATGCCACTGCATCAAAAAGCCTCCCAATGCTGGAACTGTTTATTGTATTTATATCCCGGGCAAGGGCTGTATTCACCAGATCGGCAGCGCCAAGACCTCCGGCTGCCATGCCTTCTGCGGTAACCTCCCTGTTTATCCTTTCCGTAAAAGAATTTTCTCTTGCATATTCCACTATCTCTTTTATGTCAGGAACTATCTGCCTTGGCCCATCAAGTCCTGTCCCGTTTTCAGGTCCTTCTTCCGCTGCTCTTATATAACTCAATGCGGATTTCCATCCTTCCTTCATGGAAGAATCTCCGCCTATCATCTTTATATATTTCAAATGGGCTTTTCTTTCAAAATCACTTTCCCGGCAAAGCAGAAACTCTCCTCCCCAGATGGCTCCGTCCATGCCGTAGCCTGTACCATCAAAACCGACTCCTATCACAGGCCCGTCAAGGTCGTGCTCGGCCATTACAGAGGCAATATGGGCATGATGATGCTGCACCATTAAGAGAGGTATTTTGTTATCCTTTGCATACTTTTCTGCATATCCCGTAGTATAATATGAAGGATGCATATCACATACAACGGCTCCGGGACTTATCCTGAAAAGCTCTTTCATATGAGTCAGACTGTCTTCATAGATCACCTGGTTTTCCCTGCTGTCCAGATCTCCAAAGTACTGACTCACATACACAAAGGGTCCCTTTGAAAGGGCAAAGGAATTTTTCAAATGCCCGCCGGCGGCAAAAATCTGCATATCAGATGGATCTTTTCCGTCTGTTATTTTTCTATCTGCTTTTTTACCGTCCGTTTTTTTGCTTTTTTCGTTACTGTTATTTGTGCCCAGATAAAGGGGGACAGGTGCATATCCTTTGGAGCGTCTTATCATCTGCGGGTTATTGTCTATTACCCTTACGACCGAATCGTCAACGCTCACCCTTATATCTCTTTTATTAAAAAACACTGCCGCGATCCGAGGCTCTCTTTTTGTCATTTCTGTCATTTCTTCGTCGCTTTTGATCATAGGCATATCAGAAAGATTGGCACTGGTGGATATCAGTGGCCCGCCTACGAAGTCCAGCAATGTATACTGTCCCCCGAAACTGGGCAGAAAACTTCCTATGAATCTGCTTTTTTCAAATTCCGGTAGCCACTTGCCTCTTACACCGCCCTTTTGAGGCATTCCTTCGCTTCTCTTTTCCAGAAGCACTATAGGTCTTGCAGACGAAGAAATAAGTTTTTCTTCCG
>DAIMEC010000049.1:0-7032 GCA_036725465.1 Bacillota bacterium
TGGAGCCGAGGTTTTCTGTCTGGGTCTCATAGATGGTGACCTTTCATATAATACTATTCTTGACGTGATATATAATAAGGGTATAACCTCCATAGTCGGCATCCCGGATCAGGTACACGGACTCATGAAACACACCGCCTCTTTAAAGATGAAAACAGTTCTTCTTAGCGGTGAATATGTGTCACCTATAGTTGCCTCGGATATTTCAAAGATATGGGGATGCAGGGTTTTTGAGCATTATGGAATGAGGGAAATGGGTCTGGGATGTGCAGTGAGCTGTCATGTTTTAAAAGGGTATCATGTGAGAGAAACGGATATATTTATTGAGATAGTAGATACTGAATCAAGAAAACCCGTAAACGACGGGACATGGGGAGAGATCGTTTTTACTACGCTGACAAGAAAGGGCATGCCTTTTATAAGGTACAGAACAGGTGATGAAGGGCGCTGGCTAAAGGATCCATGTCCATGCGGAAGCGTTTTGAAAAGACTGGACAGAGTAAGAAAAAGGAGAATCAAATGAGCAATAAAGTAGTATATTTTGCAAGAGATCTGCTGGAAAAAGGAGAAGATTTTGTTATTGCAAGAATTGTAGAAACTAAAGGTTCCACTCCCCGGAAAAGCGGAGCATTAATGCTTATGCGTTCTGACGGTACTTTTAGCGGAACAGTAGGAGGAGGAAGGATAGAAGCTGAGACAGAAAAATTGTGCAGGGAGGCGTATAAAACAAAGAAAAAAAGCAGAATATACCATTTTGAGTTAAATTCGAAGGAAAAAAATTCTCTTGATATGGGATGCGGAGGCAATGCAGATATAATAATAGAGTATATAGATGCAGGCGACCCTGGAAGTTTTCTTGAGGATTATAAAATAAGTGATATAGCATATATTTTTGGTGCAGGGCATGTGGGTCTTGCTTTGGAACCGGTACTTCGTCATATAAATTTTTCTACAGTAGTGATAGATGACAGAGAAGATTATGCAAACAGAGAAAGATTTCCTGAAGCAACGGATGTCAGGACGATAAAATCTTTTGAACATTCATTTGATGATATAACCTGTGACGAAAACAGTTATATAATAATAGTGACCAGGGGGCATATGGGAGATTATGAAGTTTTGCGTGATGCATTGAAACAGAAGCCGGCTTATATAGGGATGATGGGAAGTCGCGAAAAAAATTCGACGATAAGAGACATGTTAAAAGAAAAAGACGGATTTACCGATGCAGAGATAGATCAAGTATATGCACCCATAGGAGAGAACATATATGCCGAAACCCCCGAAGAAATAGCTGTCAGCATAGCGGCTGAGCTGATAAGAGTAAGAACCGGTAACGGCACCAGATAATTTCTCAGAAATAATGAAAAAGAATTTTTACTGTTACAAGAGTATTATACATAAAAAGGAAAAAAGGGTAAAAGAATAAAATGATAAATAAAAGAAAAGTAGGAGCAGTGATACTTGCGGCGGGATACTCTTCCAGAATGGAAAAGTTCAAACCACTGATGCTCATAGGAGAAAAAACTGCAGCTGAAAGGATCATTGACAGTGCCCGCTCGGCATTTGTTGATGATATTGTTTTAGTTACCGGATATGAGAGAGAAAAACTGATACCTGTAATAGAAAAAAGCGGCATAAGGGAGGCATATAATCCTAAATATGATAAGGGGATGTTCACATCCATAAAAGCGGGCATAGAAGCATTGGGAGATGAACTGGATGGATTTTTTATTGTTCCGGTGGACTGTCCACTGGTAATGAAAGAAACTTTTGAAATGCTTGTTTCTGAAAGTCCCGAATTCTTCACAGTTCCCACTTACATGGGAAAAAAAGGCCACCCCCTTTATGTGCCAATGATATACAAAGAAGAAATAATCAAAAGCGAAAGCAAAACCGGTCTTAAAGCCATAGTGGATATTTACGGAGATAAACTTATACTGAAAGATTCCGCCAGCGAAAGCGTGGTCCTTGACATGGACACGAATGCGGACTACAGGGATCTGCTTGAATACTACAGTGAAGGATGCAGAGAAAAAGACCTTGGTGAACTGGCTGCCGGCAGGAGATTCATTTTTGTAAGGCATGGAAAAACGGAGCAGCATAAAGAAAAAATATTCCTGGGACAGACGGACATACCAATGAGCCAGAAGGGTACAGAGCAGGTCGAGATCGCTGCTTTTGAGATCAGCAGACTCAAACTAATGACAGGCCATATTTATTCAAGTGATCTTAAAAGAGCTTCTGAAACGGCAGAGATCATATGCGGGATGACAGTAATCAGTGCGGTCATATACGAAAAAGATTTTCGCGAAATGTCCCTGGGAGAATGGGACGGAAAATTCATAAGCTCTATAAAAGAAAGGTATCCGGAGGAGTATGAAAAACGGGGAAAGGATATTTTCAGATATAAATTTGATCATGCCGCAGAAAACTTTTTTGACCTCCAGTACAGAGTAATAAAAAGGCTCAAGAAAATATTGGAGCAGGATCACAGGAAAGATATAGTAATAACGGCTCACAGTGGTGTTATACGTGTCATTGAAAACAATCTAAAGGGTCTGGATGTAAGCGATGAATGGGAGCCACTTGAAAACGGCGCCTTGAGGGTGATAGAAATGCCGGAAAGAAAAAGCCCCTTATAAAGTCTTCAGGCATTCCTGAGAAGCCCGGCAAGAAATCTTTTCTTATACTTTATCTTGGCTATTTTACTGATTTTGCTCACCCATGAGTAATTGAACACGGCACCGATAGATCCGACGATAGTGATTCCCTGGATAAATTTCGCTACAAGGAGGGAAGTGGCCAGCATATTGGAAGTGTCCCTTATATCCTCTTCTGTAAGAACATCTTGGGGGATTTCTCCACAGTCGATTTTCTCTCCGAGAAGGTCGCATTCATGAGATGCTATTATTTTGCCCGCTTCTTTTGAAGCGGCAATTTTTATTATTGAGAGGATGTATGCTCTTTCGGCATCCGAGTCATAATCGAAACCATAGCTTATTGCTATTTCGTATATTGATTTGAAAATGACTCCCAGAAATACCGGGATATCCGGAAGGCCGATACCGAAGACTCCGAGAGCAGCACCTTCAACTGTTGAAAGACTTTTGTTGCCAATTGATTTGTTCCCGGCGGCAACGTCGAAAATTTTGAGAGTTTCTTTGTTTATGCCCATCTGAAGTTCATATCTGTTCAAAGCCAGTTGAGCCTTTATCTGATCAAAGTTGCCGGTTTTTTCAATAAGGCCGGTCCCTTTTTCAAATATGAAAAAAAAACCTTTTTCAAAGGCTGTTTCCAGGGCAGACAAAGCTTTCTCGGGTATTTTTTGTCTTATGCCGGAAAAAACATCTATATTCATTTTGCTGTCAGCCCGGTAGGAGAGGTACTTTTTTTCTTTTTTTTCTGCCATGGCCAGTTGACGACGCAGAAGTCTTTTTTCACTTGCTTTCATATTACTTTACCAGACGTATCCTTTCTCCGATAGATGATAATCTGAATGTATCTTTTCCGATTTCACTGAATTTTTCGGGAGGAATGTTTTCTGTTATCAGTCCGCCCAGTTCATCTGCCCCATATCCAAAAAGAACAGGGGCCATGGGAGTGCTGGGGCCAAGAACGACGGTGCGGGCATTTCTGCTGATTTCAAGAAGACGAAACAGGGTTTTGTTTATAAAAGCCGAGCCTGTTATGAAAACAAAATCCTGATAAGGCAGCACATATTCGCAGGCCGTATCAGGCAGATCGCCCTTGTCGGGTTTTCTTTCAAGGACAATTAAATTCTCTGCGCTTTTCAGAACTCTTTCCAGGGCTGTGAAATGACCGATAACAGCAACTTTTTTGCCGGAAACAGCACGGGAATAATCGTCAAAGGTATTACCGGTATGTATCATGATTCCTGTATTTTTTTTTGAGTTTTCGTCATAGGTGCCGAAAGTTTTGCGTATTTGCTCCGGGCTGTTTATATAAGCATTAAGGGCGGCAGTCCCTATGCTGGCCAGAGGGAAATCCCATGATCTGCAAAGAGAAGCCACATCCTTGAGACTTTGTCCGATAAATCTTTTTCTTTCAGGTAAAGGAGCATTTTGTTCATTTACCGTAACGGCTATACCGCACAGTTCCCCCGCCTGAACAATGGTCCAAACCGGGCCGCTGTGGACATCGGTAACTTCTATATCGTCCGGTAGCGATCCTATTAAAGTGTCATAAGCTTTCCACATAAAAATTCCTCTATATATCTTTTTGAGTTTTCATCAAAAGGTATGATGCGAGAATCAAAACGATCAATAAGATCTTTTCTCAGCTGCGCATTAAGGTCTGCTACTATACCGGGATATCCCGCCTCCCTGCTCATAAATTTTGCTTTTTCATTCAGTTTGATGACTCCTATGCAGGAAATATTTCCCCCGAGAACCTTATAAAGTTCATTTCTGAAAGCAGGCACCAGAAGTTCCGAGCCTCCTATCTCATCCAGCAGTATCAGTTTTTTTTTGCGGGCTTCTTTCAGGAGTTTGACACCGCACTTTTCAAACACTTCCATATCTTTTTGTGCACCTTTATCGCTGCGCACGGCAAAAATGTGTTCGAGATCCGGAGAATAAGAAGCTTCCACATCCAAGATTTCCGCATCTGTTATGCGGTAAGCAAAAGCCTCACCGTTTTCGTCAATAAGGCGCTGGCTGCAGAATCCTCCTATATTATGCCTATAAGGTCTGAGGTAATCCCTCAAAAGTGTGGATTTGCCTGTTCTTATCTGACCTTCAAGAAACAAGTGCTTTTTCATGATTTGATTTTAACACAATGAACATATAATTGAAAGAAAACAAAAACAGAAAACGATGTTGTTGGAACAACATTTATGTTATCATATATCACAGAAAGGAAAACCGGGAAAGATTCCGGTAACGGACAAATGGAACCAAAGGAAAAAATAGAAATAATTTCAAGATCCCCCCTTTTTGAAGGATTATCAAAGGAAGAGTGTCTGACAACCTATGAGGATATTAAACCTCAGACAAGAAAGTATTCCCGCAATGAGATAATAGTCGGAGAGGGAGAGAGAATGAACTTCATAGGTATAGTAGTAAGCGGCAAGGTGAGGGGCGAGAAATTCCATATGGAGGGGGACGTGCATCTTGTTTACATGTATGAAACAGAAGAGCTGTTCGGTCTTGATACGGCTGCTACAAGGACCAGGATCGCACCCGTGACCTTTCTTGCGGATAAGAATTCCTCGGTGCTTACTGTAAACATGGACAGAATAATGGGATCTTCCATGCAGGGCAAACTGGTCTTGAATATGGTAAGAATGCTGGCAGACGAAAATATAAGGAAGTTATATAAAATTGAAGCCATATCCAGAAGGGGGTTACGAGACAGAATAATGACATATCTGAATATAAGACAGAAAAAGCTGGGTAGAAATGAATTTCGTATAATGATGACTCAGGAGCAGTTTGCACAGTACCTTTGTGTTAACAGAAGCGCGCTGACATGGGAACTTGCAAAGATGAAAAAAGAAGGTATAATAGATTTTTCCAAAGACAGTTTTATACTAAAGGAATGAGATGAATAAATATAAAAAAATTTTTACAATGTTGGTATAACAACAAACAACCCTGCCAAGGCAGGGTATTTTATTAGTATAAGGTCGTCAGCGAGGCCTTACTCTTATTCAAAAATATTTTGCCTCATATCAGCCGGTGGATATTATCCGCCGGCTGATGAAACAAAAAAAGCGACAGGGGAAGGGAAGAAAGGAAAGATATTATGGAGTTTTTCGATATGGTCCAAAGAAAACGTGCCAGCAAAGTCATAGCCATATTCCTGGCAATATGCCTGATATTTACGATGGGCATGTATGTAACAACGGATATTGCAAAGGGAGTTGAGGATGAGCCAAGAGCAAGAAACGGAGAAGACTGGACTTCCGCCGGTGCACCTGATTTAAGTGCCCTTCCCGAAAACTTGTTTTTGATAGAAGTAACAGGTCCGGCAGGTATAAAAACGGTTCAGGTCAAGAAATCTAATATCCTGACACTGAGATTTTATCAGGGCGCATATAAGTGGGGGAGCTTAGACAAACAACAAGCGACCGGAACAGGTATTAGCCTGGGAGATGTATTTAAGGCAGAGGGCATTGATACTGCCGGTATAACTAAATTTGAAGAATTTGCAACAGACAATACGCCATCAGGCGATTTGGTGTCCGATATCAATGGCAAATACAACAAAGTGCTTATCGGATTGGAAGACGCAGGTACAGCACCAAGGTTTTTAACTCCTATAACTACAGGCACGGCAGGCGGCAAGTCCATTGCTTTATCCCAAGTTGCAAAGTTAAAATTGACCACTACTCAGAGATTCACAAATGAAAGTGTAGCCGGTAAGACACGTAAAGCTTCAGGGATAACCGCCAGGGGGACTTTTGCACCTCAGGACATCCTAAAAGTTGCATCGCTGAAAAAGAGCAGCTCAGCATATAAGGCCTTAAAAAAGAAACTGGGTAGGAGCAACACAGTCATACTGGCACGAAATATTTCGGTTTTTAACGGTTATGGTGTTGAACAGGCATACAACAAAGCGATCAAACTGACATTCAAAGTATCAAAAAAATATAACGGACAGAAAGTGAAGCTGGTCAATACCCATTTGGGAAAAAACAAGACATATACTGCCAAAGTCAAAAAAGGAAAAGTTACTTTCAATGTAAAAAGCGGATTATCTGATTTTGTTTTGGGTAAGGAATACGGAAATATAAGCTACAAAGTGAAAAAATCCGGGGTTTCCAAAGTCAAAGTAACATGGAAAGGCGTCAAGGGCGCAGTTAAATATCAGATCGCAAACAACCATACCGGAACCGGGGATTTCAAAACAAAGCATACTTCGATCAAAAGCGCCCGCACATATTTCAGCATAGGAAAGAAAGCAAACAAAACATACAAATTCAAAATGAGATACTGCAAGATAAAAAACGGTAAAAAAGTATGGAGTGAGTGGTCAAAGGTAAAAACTATAAAACTGTAAGAACAG
>DAIMEC010000050.1:0-7020 GCA_036725465.1 Bacillota bacterium
GAAAAGCTTGTGAATCATGTCAGCAGAATAATCGAAAACACAAAAATACTTGAGATCTCAAGCCACCTAAAAATAAAGGACATCCTATGATGTCCTTTTTTATGGCACTTGAAAAGTTCCGGATCTGGCATTGTCTTTTGGCCGGAACTTTTAAAATTACTTATTTTTGAAATCCGGAGTTCTTTTCTGAAGGAAAGCACCCATTCCTTCATTTTTGTCTTCTGAAGCAAAGGGTCCCGTAAAGGTTTCTATCTCCAATACAGATGCGGTTTTCATGTCCAGATCATAGCCTGTGTTAATGGCTGTTTTGGCTGCACCGACGGCCAGTGGAGCATTGCTGATTATTTTTTTGGCTGTTTTTTCCGCTTTTTCCATAAGCTCACCGGCAGATGAGACCATTTCCACAAGACCTATTCTCTGTGCTTCTTCCGCATTTATTATTTCACCTGTCATGATTAGGTATTTTGCCATGCCCCTGCCCACAAGGCGGGGAAGGCGCTGAGTGCCGCCGAAACCCGGCATTATACCAAGACCTGCTTCCGGCTGTCCGAATTTGGCTCTTTCGGAAGCGATCCTTATGTCACAGGCCATGGCCAGTTCACAGCCGCCTCCCAGAGCAAAGCCGTTAACAGCGGCAATTACCGGTTTCTCCACGGTTTCCATCAGATTCATAACATTATGACCTTTTATCATCATGTCACGGCCTTCTTTGGGATCCATTTTATGCATTGCAGCTATGTCAGCTCCCGCAACAAAGGCCTTGCCTTCGCCTGTTAATATCACTGCTTTAACCAGCGGGTCCTTTGATACACTGTAAAAAGCGGTAAAAAGCTCATCCAGGACCTGGTTGTTCAGAGCATTCATTGCATCCGGCCTGTTTACGGTTATATATGCGATACCTTCTTTGATTTCGTACTTAAGATTTTTATACATTTTCTTATCCTTTCTGTGTTTTTATCCAAGATAATTATATAACATTTTGTCCGAAAATCAAATGTATTCGGAGTACCGGAAAGTCATAATAACTCTGATTTCAACATGTAAATATTTTTATGCACGACAGGAACAAAAAGGACTGCCAGCGTGATAATACATTCTGCACCCAGAAAGGTCAGATTATACCACAGGGACCAGGTAACTGCATTGAATCCTTCAGGAGCATATTCTCCGAAGAATATGATGCCCGAAATCACGCAGCAGACATATCTGCATAGGACACCGATAACATATGACAGATAAAGTCCGCCTTTTTTTTCTCTGAAAACCGCTCCGAGCGCCAGGGCTCCGAAAGCCAGCGGGTAATCCAGAAGAAGCTGGACGGGATGGATTATATAAGGACCGAATATCAGGTCAATTATGCCCATACACATTCCGGCCATGAGGCCTCTTCTTACACCGAGAAAATAGCCGCATAGAACTATCGGCAGCATGGAGAATGCAGTTACTGAACCGCCCTGAGGCATATGAAAAAGCTTTACCTGATTAAGAGCCACTGCAAGAGCCACAAAAACGGCAGAAAGGACCAGTGCCCTTGTGTCCGGTTTTTTGTTTTTGCCTGAAAAAAGTATGGCAATAAACAGAATAATGATGAGTGCCGCAGAAGTTATCTGGCCGGCTGTGGATTCAAAGAAATCCTGAAAATCAAAAGATGACATAAAAAACCTCCTTTAGTATATTAGGAGGGGAAAGATACATTGAGCATCTTGATACTTGCTTCCCTGCGCCGGCATTATCCGGATCAGGTCTTGAGGGTAATCCGTCAGAAAAGTATGTTTGATCATGCCTTTTCCCGGATATCTCAGCAAAAGCTCCCCTAGCCATATTATTAATAAAAAAAGCATATAACAGCGATCATATAAAGTCAAGAACAAAGGGTATTGAGTTCCTCTGCATATTTTCGTATATATGCGCAAAATCATTCTATTGAAAAAAACACTGCCCTGAAGTATAATAATAACATGAGACATCGGAGGAGATGATGAAAGAAAAAATAAAGAATGTACTTGAAGAAAAAGTAAATCCGGTACTGGGAGAGCATTACGGAGGCGCTGTACTTACAGGCTTTGAGAACGGAATCGCAAAAGTGAGATTAACTGGAGCATGTGCGGCATGCCCGTCGGCCCAGTACACGATCGAGGATGTGGTAAAACAAATATTGATGGAGAACTGCAAAGGGGTAAAAGACGTTGTTTTAGACACTTCAGTGAGCGAGGACCTTATAGATATGGCAAAAAAAATATTGAATAAGGAAATATAGCAAGCAGGGTCGTATTTGGTACGGTACTTGCATATTATGATGTCAGTAAGTAAATAAAATGTTTACATATAATTACAAAAGGAGTGATTAAATTATGTTAATGACAGGCGACCAGTATATCGAAAGTTTAAGAAAACTCGGAACAAGAGTTTACATGTTCGGTGAAAAGATCGACAATTGGGTTGATCACCCCATGATCAGACCTTCAATCAACTGTGTGAAGGTGACTTATGATCTGGCTCAAGATCCTCAGCATGCCGATCTAATGACAGCCAAGTCCAATCTGACGGGAGAGACCGTAAACAGGTTCGGACATCTGCATCAAAGCACAGATGATCTAAGAAAAAAGGTAAAGATGCAGAGACTTTGCGGACAGAAAACAGCTTCATGTTTCCAGAGATGTGTAGGAATGGATGCTTTTAACGCAGAATTTTCAACAACATTTGAGATAGACAAAAAATATGGAACCCATTACCATGAAAATTTCAAAAAATATCTGGAATTTGTTCAGAATAATGATTTAACAGTTGATGGAGCCATGACAGACCCAAAAGGTGACAGAGGTCTTGCTCCCCATGCACAAAAGGATCCGGACCTTTTTCTTCGTATCAAAGAAAAGAGAGAAGACGGTATCATAGTAAGAGGAGCTAAATGCCATCAGACAGGTTCCATAAACTCTCACGAGCACCTCATAATGCCCACACAGGCCATGGGAGAGGATGACAAAGCTTATGCGGTTTCTTTCGCATGTCCTTCCGATGTTGAAGGCCTCTACATGGTATATGGCAGACAATCCTGTGATACAAGAAAAATGGAGCCGAATGCTGACGTTGATCTGGGCAACAAAAACTTCGGCGGTCAGGAAGCCCTGGTAGTATTTGATGATGTATTTATTCCAAATGACAGGATATTCATGTGTGAAGAATACGAATTCGCAGGAATGCTGGTAGAAAGATTTGCCGGATATCACAGGCAGTCATACGGCGGCTGCAAAGTAGGTGTCGGTGATGTTATAATAGGAGCTGCTGCTCTTGCTGCCGATTACAACGGTGCCAACAAAGCTTCCCACATAAAGGACAAGCTTATTGAAATGACACATTTGAATGAGACCCTTTACTGCTGCGGTATTGCATGCTCTGCTGAAGGATATCCTACAGAATCGGGGAATTATCAGATAGATCTGCTGCTGGCCAATGTCTGCAAGCAGAATGTTACAAGATTCCCTTATGAGATAGTAAGACTGGCAGAAGACATCGCAGGAGGGCTTATGGTGACCATGCCGTCTTCCATTGATTTCAATTCAGACCTGAAAGTGGGCAAGAACGGCGAAACCCTTTCTGAAGTATGCAACAAGTTCTATGCTGCAGCTGAAACATGCACCACCATAGAAAGAATGAGGATACTGAGATTCCTTGAGAATATTTGTCTCGGATCTTCGGCAGTAGGATACAGGACAGAGTCCATGCACGGAGCCGGATCACCTCAGGCACAGAGAATAATGATTTCCCGTCAGAGCAACATAAATGCAAAAAAAGAACTGGCCAAGGAAATAGCAGGAATCAAATAACAGGAAGATCAAAGATCATTGAGCCGCTGGGCTTTCCGTTCAGCGGCTCATTATTAAATTAAAATTATGGAGAGCCATATGATATGTGGAGTAAGGTTTTGCGGAGGATGTAATCCCCGCTATGACAGAGGAAAAGCTTTTGAAAAAATAAAAGAACAAAACAAAGATGTGGATTTTAAGATAGCGGAAGAAGGAGAAACATACGATCATCTTCTTGTTATAGGAGGTTGCACAAATTGCTGTGCATCCCATTGTCAGTTTTCAACCAGAGAAGGCATTACGAGAATGTGGGATGAGAAACATATAGATGAAGTGCTTAAAAAGATCGATGAGATAAAGTCAAAAGAAAAAACAAAACAAAATATCAAATAAAAAATGAAAGGTCAGGTAATTTTAAATGGACTGGAAAAAGATTTACGAAGAAAGAAAGTGCAGTGCCGATGAAGCGGTAAAACTGGTCAAGTCCGGAGACAGAGTCGTATTTGCACATGCTGTTGCAGAACCTCTTGTTCTTGTGGAAGCACTGATAGCAAACAAAGAGGCTTACAGGAATGTTACTATTTCCCATATGGTGACCTTGGGAAAAGGTGAATACTCTCTGCCTGAAAACAAAGAGCATTTTACTTATGAAGGATGGTTCACCAGCCCTTCGACAAGAAAATCCCTGGAGGAAGGGCATGGGGAATTTGTTCCCGTATTTTTCCACGAAGTACCGAAAATGATAAGAAACGATATTTTTCATGTTGATGTAATGTTTGTAACAGTGGCACCGCCCGATGAAAACGGGAAATGCTGTATAGGAGTTTCCGCCGATTATACTATGCAGGCCGCAAAGTCGGCAGATATTATCCTGGCCGAAGTAAATGATCAGACACCCTACGTTTACGGAGACTGTTTTATAGATGTTGAAGAGATCGATGCCTTTGTAGAGACTTCTCATCCTCTTTTTGAGCTAAAACCCTCAAAGATAGGTCCCACAGAAGAAGCAATAGGCAAACACTGTGCAAGTCTTGTTGAAGACGGAGCCACTCTTCAGCTGGGAATAGGAGCCATACCCGATGCAGTGCTGGCTCAATTAGGGCATAAGAAACATCTTGGTATCCATTCGGAAATGTTTTCTGACGGGGTAGTTGATCTTTATGAAAAAGGTGTGTTTGACTGTTCCGAAAAATCATTTCACAAAGGGAAAATGATAGTTACATTCCTTATGGGCACAAAGAAACTTTATGACTTTGTAGATCATAATCCTATGGTGGAGATGATGCCTGTAGACTATGTCAATAATCCGGAAATAATTGCTAAAAATTCAAAGATGGTAAGTATTAATGCCTGCGTACAGGTTGACTTTATGGGGCAGATAGTTTCTGAATGTATTGGGCCTAAACAGATTTCCGGAGTAGGGGGTCAGGTAGATTTCGTAAGGGGAGCCACAATGGCTCATGACGGAAAGGGGAAAGCGATAATAGCAATGCCTTCCGTAACAGTAAAAAAGGACGGAAGCATGGTATCGAAGATAGTTCCATATATCGATCACGGAGCAGCAGTAACTACATCAAGATGTGATGCCGATTATGTGGTGACCGAATACGGTGTGGCTTGTATGAAAGGCAGGACCCTTCATGACAGGGCAAGACAGCTTATCGATATAGCACATCCTGATTTCAGGGAAGAACTGAAAGTTCAGTTCAAAGAAAGATTCAAGATAGATTATTAAGGCGCAGGGCGCCGGATAAGTACCGCAAACAAGCGGTGAAAAGGAGGAAAAAATGCAAGCATTAAAATTAGTACCAACGATCCATTATTTTGACACATTCAAAGCATTTGCAGAAGAGTTCAAACTTGGGAAAGGCGACATACTTGTTACCAACCAGTGGATGTATGATCCTTATGTAAAACCTCACGGCATAGATGTGCCTGTGATTTTTCAGGAGAAATACGGAAAAGGCGAACCTTCTGATGAAATGATGGATGCAATCAAAAAAGACATGGATGCCTATGATTATGAAAGAATCATAGCATTCGGAGGCGGCACTATAGTGGATATCTGCAAAGTACTTGCCCTGGATGTACCTGACAAAGTAATAAAGCTTTATACGGGGGAAGTGGCTCCCAAAAAATCAAAGAAACTTGTCGTAGTTCCTACAACATGCGGTACGGGCTCGGAAGTTACTAATGTTGCCATAGCAGAACTCAAGGCTCTGCATACAAAAAAAGGTATTGCAGTAGAAGAAACTTTTGCTGATTCTGCAGTACTTATTCCCGAATCTCTGCAGGGACTGCCCGATTATGTATTTGCCACAAGTTCGGTAGATGCACTTATACATGCCATTGAATCATATCTGTCACCAAAGGCATCACCGCTGACAGAAATGTACTCACTGAAGGCCATAGAAATGATAATGACAGCATACAAGGAGATAATGGCAAGAGGCGGCAACAGTGCGGAAAACAGAAAGGATCTTCTGAAGGATTTCCTGTTCGCATCAAACTATGCAGGAATAGCATTTGGAAATGCCGGCTGTGCCGCAGTACATGCACTTTCCTATTCCATCGGTGCAGCTTTCCATGTGCCCCACGGAGAAGCCAACTTCCAGTTCTTCACCGAAACATTCAAAATGTACATGAGAAAAGATCCCGACGGAAAAATCTCAAATGCAAACAGGATATTTGCTGATATACTGGGTTGTGATCTTAAGGATGTTTATCCGGAACTTGATAAATTCCTTGGCAACTTCCTTGAGAAAAAAGCACTTAAAGATTACGGTATGACAGAAGCACAGATAGACGAATTCACAAAATCCACCGTTGACAATCAGCAGAGACTTCTGGGAAACAACTATGTATTCCTTACAGATGACGAAATAAGAGAGATCTTTGCAAATCTTTATTGATCTTAAAGGCAGGCAGCCGCCCCGCATATTGCATGGGGCGGCTTTTTATTGTATTATTATAGAATAGTGTTTTTTATCAGAGAGGAGAAAAAAAGAGTATGGAAAGACAGCTGATAATAATAGAGCCATGTGCCGGACTTAGAGCGAGGGGACGTGAAGCGTTGGCAGGCAGATGGAAAGAGGGGGCCATAGCAGCGGCCATATTTATGGCATGCACACAGATACCCGTTTATTTGCTGGATTCTTTGTTTGGTAGGGTTTATTATGCCTTTGGGGAGGAGATAACCAGGGGTACAGCTCTTTCA
>DAIMEC010000051.1:0-6950 GCA_036725465.1 Bacillota bacterium
AGACGGACTTTTCAGGGAGGTGTTCAAATGTTAGCACAATTGATGAAATATGAATTCAAAGCTGTAGGCAGGATAATGCTTCCCCTTTACGGGGCATGGCTCATTATGTCACTTCTGATGGGGCTTGCAGTGACCATCCTCGAAAAAGTGGTGGCCCTGGGAATAATAATAGGATTCCTTTACGGAGCCGTAACCATAGCATGTGTGGTCCTTACCATAGTAATGGTAATACAGAGGTTTTACAAAAATCTGCTGGGATCTGAAGGGTATCTAATGTTTACTCTGCCTGTCAAAACGGCAAATCATGTATGGAATAAAGTCATATCGGCCTCCTTCTGGATATTTGCCGGTGTAGTAATGGGACTTTTGTCCATGGGCATAATAGTTCTGTTTACCGAAGGGTACACAGAAAGCTTCGAAGCCATAAGTATGTTTTTCAAAATAGTGACCGGCTTCCTGGGGGTTCCAAAAGTTGTGCTCCTGATCGTTGAGATCATATTACTGGCACTTTTGATGACCGGGGAAGCAGCACTCAAAATATATGCCGCCATTTCTCTGGGACATCAGTGGGGAAACCACAGGATACTGGGAGCCATAGGAGCATATATAGGATTCGGGATAGTGGAAGTTATTATAACGAATATTATATTCAATCTGTTCCCGAATATGGAACAGGATCTGGAAAGGCTTTTCGAAAGCACCAGTGACTTCATGGAGATGCAGCTTATGATTATGGTGATGGCACTTATAGTGCTGATGCTCGGTACAGTGTATTTCTTAGTGACATACAAACTTCTGGACAGAAGACTCAATCTGGAATAGACGAAAAATCTCAGCCTTTTCCAATAGCATCATATATGCCGATATCGGCGACGATAAGACTGCCCATGGTAAGAAGGGCGGTCTTATTGTTATGAACGGGTTTTTTTGCATGAAAAACTATAGTGAAGGAAGCATTGATGCATTTTCCGAAATCAGTTTGATTTTTATCTGCATCCCCGGGAAGTCCCGAAGGGATATCCAGAGAAAAGATCAAAGCTCCTTCCGCAGACGCGTTATTGACGGCATTGATCAAAGCTTCAGAAGAAGGCCTGAGCCTGCCCCTGAAACCTGTGCCGTATATGGAATCGATGATGATGTGGGAATTTTTCAGGTATGAAAGAACTTCCGTGGATATTTTTTCTTCAAGACTGCTGTCATTACAATTTTCTCCGGAGGAGAATATATCGATTATATTTATGTTTTGCTTTTTCAGAAGATCAAAATTGGTTATTGCATCCTTAGTCACCGGGGATCCTTCAGTAAGTAAGACAGTGACACGGGCACCGCTTTCGTTAAGGAGCCGTGCAACAACAAATCCGTCCCCTCCGTTATTGCCCTTGCCGCAAAGGACCGAAGCCCTTATTTCCCTTATCGGTCCCGGTATATTTTTGAGTATCTCAGTAAAAGCCGCTGTGCCTGCATTTTCCATCATCTGATAATATGAAAGACCGGCGGCATCGGCAGTCTTTTCAAGAACTTTCATTTCAGCGCATGTTACAGTTTTATTTTTGATATTTTTGAACATAAAAACACCTTCAAAACGATTTTAAACTTTTATGGCGTCAAAGACCGGCAGTGTTTTACAGTTTGGAAATGTCAAGGTCGGGATAGTTTTTTAGGAAACTGCGCATTTTCCCGGATATTATTTTGCACCCGCCCTTTGTGTTGGACTCCATGTTCATTGCCATAAGCGGATCATGAAGAGATTTTCGCAGAAGACACCAACCGTCTCCATTGTCTTTGTCGAAATTTATTCTTACTCCTTCGTAGTTTGGTTCTTCCGGGCTCATGCCAACAGGGGCTGGAGAAGCTTCTTTGCTGTGGACTGACGTTGCACATGCATCCGTAAGGCCCACCGATATCCATTTTTTCAGATCATCAAGAACGGTATCTCCGTAAGGCCCGAAGTCTTCCCGTGATATATTCATGCGGACTTCTCTTGCTTCTTCCGGATCCTTCATGTTTTCTATGAGACTGTCCGGAGTTTTGCCCTCTTTTGCCAGCTTCGCCGCTTTTACTACTATTAGAGTTGCCAGGTAAGCGCCGTCATCAAGAAAATAGTTTTCTTTTAGGGCGGCATGACCTGAAGTTTCTATGGCCAATTGGGCATCGCGACCTTCCTTATTGAGCTGGATAGCTTTATTGATAACGTTTTTATATCCGCGTTTGAAGCGGAAGTGGGAAAGCCCCAGATCCCTTTCAAGAAATTCCGTAAGCTGAGTGCTGGTTATGCTGTCGGTCACCACTGTTGTGCCCGGATGCTCCTCTGCCACGATGGCTGCGGCCAGGGCAACTATCCTGTTTCTGGATATTTCTCTTCCTCTTCCGTCCACTGCAGAAGAACGGTCCACATCGGGGTCGAAGATAAGACCCAGGTCCGAGCCGGTTGTGAGAACTGCCATGCTTATGGCTGCCATGGCATCCCTGTCTTCGGGATTGGGGGCATGATTGGGAAAAGTACCGTCGGGTTCAAGAAAAATGCTGCCGGTCGTATCCGCACCCAGGGGTTTCAAAACATCATTGGCATAAAAACCGCCGGAGCCGTTGCCGGCATCCACAACGATCTTAAGACCCTTTAGTGGTTCAGGACCTTCGCCTACTCTGTCTATTATTATTTTGCGCAGGTGATGACAGTATTCTTTCATAAGGTCTGCCGGCTGTGACGGATAAGTTTTTTTGCCCAGATCCATGAAGAAGTTGTCTTCAAATACGGCAGGACCCAGGGGTTCCAGCTTTTTTTTGCCGCCCTTGGCTGTCTCTATTATTTCTGAAATATCTTCTCTGTTCAATCCGCCGGCTTTGTCAAAGAATTTGAAACCGTTGCGATTAAAAGGAAGGTGTGAAGCAGTTATCATTATCGCCCCGTCGCATTCAAAGTCCGGGAACAGGGTGGACATGAACATGGCGGGAGTAGAAGCGATACCGCAGTCTAATACCTGCACTCCGTAGGGGCCCATGCCGGTATTCAGGGAATGAAAAAGACTTTGCCCGGACATCCTGGGATCCCGTCCTATGGCTATTTTTAATTCATCCGGCCTTTTGCCGGTTTTTTTGCACAGCCAGACCAAATAACCACGGGCGATCTTGATGGCCTCATCGGCGCAAAGGTTGGGGAGCTCGCCTTCTATACCTGTAAGTGCTATTCCCCTTATATCACTGCCGTTTTGCAGTTTGCTCAAATCACTTTTTGCTTTTGCCATGTTTTTTGTACTCCTTGTCTGTTTCTTTGTTCAGATTCCCCATTTTATAACCGGAAAGATCCAGAGACGCATATTTGAATCCCGCTTTTTTGACGGCGGCATTCACATGATCCATGAATTTTTCATTATAAAAAAGATTACGTTCTTCAGGAAGGACTTCTATCCTTGCCACATCTCCGTGGTGACGGACCCTTACCTGCCGAAATCCCAGATCCATAAGAGCCGATTCCGCATCATTTACAGACTTCAGTTTTTTGACGGTTATCTCTTCTCCGTAGGGGATACGGGAAGCAAGGCAGGCAAAGGCCGGTTTATCCCACATATCTATGTTCATGGCCTTTAGACCCTGTCTTATATCTGCCTTTGTAAATCCCGCTTCTTTCAGCGGGCTTGCTATTTTCAATTCAGTGAGAGCCTTCTGACCGGGACGGAAATCATCCATATCATCCCTGTTTGTCCCATCCGCCAGATTATAATAACCCAGATCGTTCACTGTGGATCTCAGCTTGGAAAAGACTTCTTTTTTGCATATATAGCATCGGTCTTCCGGATTATGGCAAAACTTGGCGATAAGTTCGGGACCCAGATTTATTATAAGATGCCTGATATCTTTTTCTTCGCAGAATTTTTTTGCGCCTGAGATCTCTTTCGGGTCGAAGTTGGGTGCCATGGCTGTTACGGCGATGACTCCTTCTCCCAGGACTTCCTTTGCATAAGAAAGAAGAAAGGCGCTGTCAACGCCTCCGGAAAAGGCCACGGCAAGGGTGCCGTAAGCAGTGATCTTTTGTTTCAGAAGCAAAAGCTTATTTTGCATTACTCAAAATACCAGTTAACATCATCTTCACAGCTTCTCATGGCCATGATGGTTTCTTCAAAAAGTTCATCCAGTTCAATGCCCAGTTCTTCCGCACCGCTGCTGATAACTTCCCGGTCACATCCAGCGGCAAATTTCTTGTCTTTGAATTTCTTGCGGACGGATTTTACCTCCATGTCCTTTGTGCTTTTGGAAGGGCGCATCAGCGCACAGGCACCGATAAGACCTGTCAGTTCATCAGTGGCGAAAAGTACTTTTTCCATTTCATGAGTGGGCTTAGTATCGCCGCAAAGCCCGTATCCGTGGGACACGACAGCATGTATGAACTCTTCGCCAAAGCCTGCTTCCGAAAGCAGCTCCGGTGCCTTTTTACAGTGCTCATCGGGATACATTTCAAAATCTATATCATGAAGAAGTCCTACCATGCCCCAGAAATCCGGGTCATATCCCCGCTTTTCTGCGAAATACCGCATGGTACCTTCCACTGTAAGGGCATGTCTTATGTGGAACTCTTCCCTGTTGTATTTTTTTAGAAGTTCCATTGCTTTTTCTCTTTCTGTCATTGTGATTTCTCCTTTCTTGAGGGGAGCTGTGCGATTATTATAGCCGCAAACATAAGAATGCAGCCTATAAGCTCTCTTTGGGTAAAAGATTCTCCCAGGAAAATGAAACCTCCCAGGGCACCGAAAAGAGCTTCAGTACTTAATATTATGGATGCCACTGTGGGATTGGCATCTTTTTGTCCCAGAGCCTGGAAAGTAAATGCAAGTCCGCATGACAACACTCCCGCAAAGAAAAGGTTAGGCAACTGGCCAACAAAGATCTCTGCGGAGATGGGTTCCCTGAAAATAGCCACAGCAAGGCTTATGGTACCCGCTATCAGGAACTGTATGCATGTCAGCTTGGCAACATCTACTTTCGGTGCGAAAAATCCTATGCAAAGGATATGTGCTGCCCAGAAAAATGCACCTATCAGTATTATAAGATCTCCAAAAGCTATTGAAAGACTTTCGGTTATACATAAAAAGTAAAGACCTACGGTCCCCAGGATCACCCCTGTCCAGTTGAAAATGTTGGGCCTGTGTTTCATGAACATGCCAAACAGCGGCACCAGTATTATATATAGAGTTGTTATGAATGCAGTTTTGCCGGCACTTACAGAAACCAGCCCCACCTGCTGAAAATTGGCAGCGAAGAAAATCACTGCGCCGCATAAAACTCCGCCCCGGATAAGATAACCTTTTTCGGCGGCCTTCTGAACGGAAGTCTGCTCCGGCATACCGGATTTTCCCTGTTCGTGTTTTTTCAAGCGGTCGCCCAAATATATTATGGGTATCAGCGTGAGAGATCCCATATACATGCGGAATGCACTGAAATAAAAGGGTCCCATGTCAGCCATGCCGTCTCTTTGGGCCACAAAAGCCACGCCCCAGAGAATGGCACATAAAAGCAGGAATATCGTAGATTTTATTTTTTTGTTCATAGTCGCTTCCTTTTATATATGATATTTACAGTAAGGCAATTATATCATAAGGAAAAGATGATGTATAGAAGGCATAAAAGGATCATCAACAGCGAAAAGCATTGGAACAACAATGCTCTTGTATGATTTACAAAAAAAATCCGACATTTTCAAAACGGGGACAATTGTATTTTTTTGGTATCAGATATAAAGTTTAAGAGGGTATATATTTTTATGTGAAGGAGAACGACAATGAAAGATTTTAAATTTGATGTTGACTATGTCAGAGAACAGTTTCCTGCTCTTTGCAAAACAGTAAACGGAAATCCTGCCGTCTTTTCTGATGGGCCCGGGGGAAGTCAGGTGCCCATGATAGTTATCGAAAGAATAAAAGAATATCTTCTATATCGTAATGCCAATACTCACGGAGTATTCAAAACTTCTGTGGAGAGCGATGATCTATACTGGAAAGCCAAAGAAGCATTTGCGGATTTTCTTAACTGCAGCCCCCAAGAGGTGGCATTCGGAGCAAACATGTCATCCAACAACTTCAAGCTTGCCCTGGGACTGGTAAGGACCATGGAGCCGGGAGACGAAGTACTTATAACAGACATAGACCATGAGGGGAACAGATCCCCATGGAGGACCCTTGAAGATTTCGGCATAACAGTAAAAAGCGTAGCAGTGGATCCGAAGACGGCAACTTTGGACATGGATGATTTCAAGGCGAAGCTTTCTGACAAAACAAAAGTAGTTGCTGTAAACTGGGCGGCAAATGCGTGCGGCACAGTGACTGATGTAAAAGAATGCATCAGACTTGCCCACGAAAAAGGTGCCCTCACTGTGGTGGATGCCGTGCATTACGCTCCTCACAAAGTAATAGACGTGAAAGAAATAGATGCAGATTTTCTTCACTGCTCGGCATATAAATTCTTTGGTCCTCATATAGGCATAACCTACATAAAAAAAGAAGTCGGAGAAAAAGTAAAAACTGTAAGAGTAATGGCCGATGACAATGAAGACATGCCCTGGAAATTCGAGACCGGTACACCGGCATTCGAACTGGCCTGGGGAGCTGCGGGAGCGGTGGAATTCATAGCGGATATAGGCGAAAAACATGCCAAATATTTTGAAGATGAATTAAAGGGGCTTACAGGCAGAAGAAAAAATATAGTGGCCGGAATGAAGGCCATAGATGCATACGAAGAACCCATGGCAAAAAAACTCCGCAGGGAACTGGCCGAAATAAAAGGTGTCAAGATATATGGACCTCCGGAAGGACATCCGAGGACTTCCACAGTTACATTCCTGGCTGAAGGAATAAATGCGAATCATATCGCAAAAAAACTGGCCGAAAAAGGCATCTTCGTCTGGGACGGAGATTATTATGCAATTGAGATAATAATGAACGTATGGAAGCTGGGAGATGTGG
>DAIMEC010000052.1:0-6490 GCA_036725465.1 Bacillota bacterium
TGTTTACTATGAGTATCCCAGTTCTTCCCTGTCAAAGGTCGTGCCGTAAAAAAGATCGTAAAAATCATTTACGTTTTTTTCAAGTGCATCGTCTCCAAGCAGTTCCGGATACATTTTGT
Source organism: Bacillota bacterium (assembly GCA_036725465.1). Classification (GTDB taxonomy): domain Bacteria; phylum Bacillota; class Clostridia; order Peptostreptococcales; family Anaerovoracaceae; genus UBA1422. The sequence goes on from DAIMEC010000052.1 coordinate 120, forward strand.
TCATCATATAATCTATGCCAAGGGCACTTACGGCTCCCGGAAACTCCCAGGAATCTCCCGGGGCAGGCATTTCATATACATGCTTGTTTTTTACGGCTTTTATCTCGCTCCATGTCTCATTGCTCAGTATGTCCTTTGCGTTATAATCCGTGCTTTCACTGCTTATAAATATATATTCCGGATCCCATTCGAATATCTGCTCTGTACCTGCCGTGGGCCATATCTCCGTAGCCTGAAGGTCAGCAGCCACATTTTTCCCTCCGGCTTTTTCTATCATGAATCCCTGGAGCATACTGCCGTCGGCAACTTTACCTATGGAAGAACCCATCATGAGGACAGTCTTTTTTTTCTTTATTTTTTCTGTGAGTTTTTTGTCTTCCTTCAGCTTATCGTTATAGTAGTCTATAAACTGCCGGGCTTTTTTCTCTGTGCCACATACTTTCCCTATTATATCCAGTGCAACAACGATATCTTCCTGGGTTTCCATTGAAAGACCTATTGCCACCACCCCCACATCTCCCGCCGCATCGAGACCTGCCTTATCGGAGGCCTTATGGAAAACCACATCCGGGGCGAGTTCTGCCAGAGCTTCAATGTCTATTACCCCTGTTCCCACAGAAGGCACATCTGCCAGAGACGGCTGAACCTTTTTAAGAAAATCATCCACCTTTCCTGCTCCTGTAATGGAATCACCCATGCCAAGACTGATGAGGACTCTGGCCGGGACTCTGTAACAGTATGCCACAGTTTTTACTTTTTCGGGAACATAGACTTCCCTGCCTGCCTGATCGACAATAACAAAACCCTCACTGTCCTTCTCAATGACAGTTCCGGGTTTTTGCGTTTCTGTTTTCTCACCGCCACATGAAACGGCAGTCAGCACCAGTACGAGTATAAGTAATACACAAAATGTTTTTTTCATTCAGATCCTCTTATCAAAAATCCGGCATCACACAGACTTTTCGGCCGATCTCTTCTATGTATATAAGCCTGATATCTGTGTCATATATTCCTGAAAGTCTTTCTTCGGTCAATATTTCTGAGGCTTCTCCCTGGGTCATCTTGCCTTTTCTGTCTATTATTGCGGTCTTTCCTCCCAGCATCAGTGCATGATCCGGGTTGTGTGTCGTTATGACTATGGCAAATCCTTCGGAAGTCATTTTTCTTATCATACCAAGGACTCTGTGCTGGTTACCGAAATCCAGATGGGCAGTGGGCTCATCAAAAAGGATGACCTCAGGTTCCTGGACCATGGCTCTTGCTATAAGAGCCTGCTGCCTTTCACCTCCGCTTATTTCTATGTATGATCTGTCAGCAAGGTGATCTATGCCCATTTCCTTAAGTACTTTTGATGCTATCTTTTTATCTTCTTCTCCCGGACTCTCAAAAGTTCCCTTTTTTGGAGCTCTGCCCATAAGAACAAAATCTCCCACTTTATAGTCAAAGGCCGGTGTATGAAGCTGAGGGACATAAGCCGCTTTGCCGGCTATTTCTTTGGCTGTCATTTCCTTTGTTTTTCTGCCGCACAGTTCTATACTTCCATGATCCGGTTTGAGCAGTCCCGCCATGCAGTTGAGCAATGTGGTTTTTCCTGCTCCGTTGGCTCCCAGCACAGAAAGTATCTCCCCCTTCTTTAATACAAGAGAGATCCGGTCCAGTATCTGCCTGCTTCCTTTGGGATATGTAAATGAAACATCTTTTGCTTCATATATTATTTTTTCATCTGTATTTTTTTGTTCAGTCATCTCAGTCTGCTCCTTTGCCTGTAAAGAAGCCATGCGTAAAACGGTGCGCCTATTATTCCGGTAAGTATGCTTATTGGCATCTCTGCCGGTCCTATGAGTCTTGTGGCTGTGTCAACCGTCAGAAGGAATATGCCTCCCAGCAAACATGCGGAAGGCAAAAGGACTCTGTTTGCCGGTCCGACTATCATCCTGCAAAGATGAGGGATCACAAGGCCTACCCATCCGATGGTTCCGGCTATGCATACTGCACTTGCCGTAAGCACCGTGGCGCAAACTATAAATACTCCCCGCATTACCCCAACGGATACTCCCAGCATTTGAGCTTCATTTTCACCCAGAGAAAGTATGTCCACCCACCATGACATTGCCAGGATCAAAAATGCGGCGGCAACTGCAAAGGGCAGAACATAAAGAAGATTATTCATGTCCACATATGCAAAACTTCCCATCTGCCAGTAAGTGATAGATGCCAGCTGAGTCTCGGGATCTGCTATATATTTTATGAATCCCAAAACAGAAGACATGGCTCCGCCTACTATTATGCCTGCCAGGACCAGCATTATATTTGAATTGCTTTTCAGAGCCTTTGGTATGAGAAGGGTAAGAGTTACTGCTGATATACCTCCCAAAAATGCAAAGGCCTGTATGAAAATCGCTGAAAAAGACATGAGTATAGCAACTGCTGCTCCCACACATGCCCCGGTGGATATGCCAAGAAATTCAGGTGAAACAAGGGGATTTTTGAAAACTCCCTGGTATACTGCTCCCGCCAGAGAAAGGGCAGCGCCCACAAAAACAGCCGCCAGAACTCTTGGGAGCCTGATACCCAAAAGCATGTTAATGTCCATCTCCGACATTTCACCGAATATGTTCAGAGAATATTTACCTATGCCAAGACAAAATGCCATAAGGCATAAAAGTACTGCAAAAAAAATTACGTTAGTTACTACTCCATTTCGCGTGTCCATATCATTAACATTATACACGAAATAAAAATTTTGAATAGCATAATAATAAAAGAGTCCGCTATGTGCGAACTCTCCCGATCAATCTTCTGTTTTCCCGTTTTTTCTATGTGAGATCCTCTTCTTTGTCACAGATCCATCCTGTATCTCCCTTCCATGGAAAAAACAGTTTCCTCGCAAATATTGGTGGCATAATCGGCGATCCTCTCCAGGTGCGCCGCAACGAAGGCAAAGGAGATGGCTGTTCTGGCATTTTCCGTGTTTTTTTCGGCTATATCCAGCTGTTCTTCATATATGTACCGGAACAGCTCGTCCACCTCTTCATCGCTCTTCCAGACCTTTCTTGCCATCCTCAGATCCTTTTCCACAAAAGCTCTTATGGCATTGCTTACCATCCTTGCTGCCAGATCTGCCATTCTGGGTATGTCTATAAGTTCCTTGTAGTACTCCCGGTTTTCCAAACGCAAAGTATATTTTGCCAGATCTTCGCAATGATCCCCGATGCGCTCCAGATCTCTTATCATTTTCATTATGGAAATACAGTACCTGAGATCTCCCGCCAGCGGAGATTGGGTGGCTAAAAATTTGAAGCAGTCGGAATTTATTTCATCCTCCATGTCATCTATTTTCTCGTCCCCGTCTATTATTTTTCTTGCCAACTCAACATCCTTTTCCTTTAGCGATTTTATTGAACTTCGTATGGTTTCTTCTATCAACTCTGCCATTTCTATGACTTTCTTATTGATCGCTTTTAATTCTTCATCCATTTTCGGTCTTGTTGCCATTTTGTTTTCTCCTTTCTATCTTTTTTATCAGCCAAAACGTCCTGATATATATTCTTCTGTCTTTTTGTTTTCCGGAACAGAAAATATTTTTTCAGTGAGTCCGGTCTCTATTATCTCTCCCGTCAGGAAAAAAGATGTGTATCCGGATATCCGTCCGGCCTGCTGCATGTTATGGGTAACTATTACTATGGTATATTTTTTTGCCAGTTCCTGCAGAAGCGCTTCTATCCTTGATGTTGCCACCGGATCAAGGGCTGAAGTGGGTTCATCCATTAGAAGCACTTCCGGCTCCACCGCCAGGCACCTGGCTATACACAGTCTTTGCTGCTGTCCCCCCGAAATACTCAGGGCAGACTTGTTCAGTCTGTCTTTTACCTCATCCCAAAGACCTACTTCCTTAAGGGTCCTTTCTGTTATTTCATTCAGCCGGTTTTTTTCCTTTATGCCATGTATCCTGGGCCCGAAGGTTATATTGTCATATATGCTTTTGGGAAAGGGATTGGGCTTCTGAAAAACCATTCCCACCTTTTTGCGCAGTTCTATCACACCGGTATCTTTATCATAAATATCTTTATTATCGAAATTGACCTGTCCTTCGATCCTCGTGCCCGGTATAAGATCATTCATTCTGTTAAGTGTTCTTAAAAATGTAGATTTACCGCAACCGGAAGGACCTATAAGTGCTGTTATTTCCCTTTCATAAATGTCGATCCCAACTTTTTTCAGGGCCTGAAAATCTCCGTAATAGAGGTCGAGATTTTTTATCTCAAATTTTGTTTTTGTATTATTCATCTTTTGCTCCTTGAAGTAATATTTTTTTGTGTCTTCCCCCTTTAAAAGGTCTTTTACCTATATTGTTTGCAGCGGTATTTATTATAAGTATAACTATGATGAGCAGTGCTGCGGTGGCGTAAGTTTTTTCTTCGCTTATTCCTTCAGATGCCAGATTATATAGGTGAAGGGCCATGGTTCTTGCGGAATCCATAACAGACACCGGCATTGTAAGGGACCCGCCTACAGTAAGCATTACTGCGGCTGTTTCTCCGATGGCTCTGCCAAGACCAAGTATCAGGCCTGTCAGTATGCCCCCTCTGCAACAGGGCAGTACCACCTTTACAATGGTCTGCCACTTTGTGGCCCCGAGAGCAAGACTTCCTTCTCTATATGCCATAGATACGGTTTTCAGTGCTTCTTCAGTTGTTCTGATTATGGTTGGCAGGATCATTATGGTCAGTGTCAGTCCACCCGATAAACAGGACCATCCAAGACCCAGAAAAACCACAAAGAATGCAAATCCGAAAAGTCCGAATATGATGGAGGGTATGCCTGCCAAAACCTCAGTAAAAAACCTTATTACCGCCACAGTCCTTTTTCCTGATGCATATTCGTTGAAGTAAACGGCTGCCCCCACACTTATGGGCATTGCTATCAAAACAGCCAGGACGGTCACATAAAGTGTCCCAACTATTATTGAGAAAATGCCTCCTTCTCTGCCCATGGCACTGGGATCTTCCGAAAGAAATTCCCATGTTATGCCGGGCAGTCCTTTCACAAGTATATATCCTATTATGATGAGCAGTGCAGCCAGGGTAATAGCCGCTATTATCTGGATAGTTCTGGTGAAAAGAAGACTTTTCAGCCTTTTGGGTCCTTTTTCTCTTATGCTTTCCTTGATCATGATCCTGCACCCCCAAACCTTTTCATTATCAGCTGAGCTGTTCCGTTGAGCAGTACTATTATGATAAAAAGTATTATACCTATGCCAAAAAGAGCCTGCTGATGTTGCGGTGTCGCATATGGCATTTCCATGGCTATGGTCCCGGTGAGAGTAGCCACCGGATCAGTCACGGCTTCCGGCATCTTTGCCACGTTGCCTGTTATGAGCAGCACAGCCATTGTTTCTCCTATCGCTCTTCCCATCCCCAGTATGACAGATGAAAATATGCCTGACTTTGCAGCCGGAAGTATTACTTTCATTATAGTTTCACGCCGGTCGGCACCCAGAGAAAGGGATGCTTCTGTGAACTCTGCCGGAACTGAAGATATGGAATTTGCGGATATACTGACTATTGTGGGAAGTATCATGACTGCCAGTATTATTCCTCCGGCTATTATGCTGAACCCGCTTCCCCCGAAAATATTTCTTATGACCGGTACCAGGATGACCAGTCCGAAAAATCCGTATACCACCGAAGGTATGCCTGCCAGAAGTTCTATGGCTGAACGAAATATCCGCGCAGTTTTTTCTCCTGTTATTTCCGCCAGGAATACGGCACAACCCACACCGGTGGGTATCCCTATCAAAAGAGCCAGTACCGTAACGGCCAGAGTCCCCGCAATAAGGGGGAGTATGCCGAACTGGCCGTTTGTAGGACTCCAGTCAGTTCCTGTTATAAATTCAGCGGCTCCTGTTTCTCTTATGGCCGGCAGACCGGAATTGAATATAAATACAGTTATCAAAGCCACCGCTGCCACAGAGACAACGGCGCTTATCAGTATCAATTTTTCAAATATTTTTTCTTTTGCATTCATATTACTGTACCGGTATGAACCCGTTTTCTTCTACAAGCTTCTGTCCTTTGTCGCTCAAAACAAAGTCTATGAAAGCTTTTGCCGAATCACTTATACTTTTGCCGGTAACGTATACGAAGGGTCTTGAGATCTTGTAGGTCCCGTCCAGCACAGTATCCTTTAAGGGCTCAACGCCTTCCACCTTCAGCGCCTTGACTTCATCGTTTACTGCAGCCAGTGAAACATATCCTATGGAATCCGGTGTTGAAGAAACAGTTTTTATAACTGATCCCGTTGAGGGCTGCACCAGTGCGTCAGCAGTTGTGTTGTCTGTTTCGTTGCCTTCATCATCCTTAACAAGTACA
>DAIMEC010000053.1:0-6488 GCA_036725465.1 Bacillota bacterium
CAGGACTTTCTTTCATACCCTTTGTGACCCACTCTGTTATCATGCCGGATACCCCATACGCAAAATATTTGGCAACAAAGGCCATATCCTCTTCCTCGACCATATTGCTTTCCGCTATCTGTGTTTTTTTAATGGCATCAAAGAAGAGTTCCTCTGTTACTTCAAAAACATACCTTCCGAATTCATCGTTATCCTGACTGAAAGCATTTTCATAATATATCTGGTTTTCCTTGATAACGGTAAGCGCCTTTTTCAGATTGCTCACCCAATTGACCACATTCAGTTTCTCTGTGAAACAGGATATGATCTCATTATAATATATCCAGTTCAAGAGAGCATACTTATCCTGAAAATGATGATAAAAAGTAAGCCTGTTCAGCCCGCATTCGTTCATTATGTCCGATATGGTAATGTGTTCAAAGGCTTTCTCTTCCATAAGTTTTTTAAAAGCCTTTGCTATTTCCCTTTTTGTAATATCACCCTTTGACATTCTATCACCGCAGTACCTTTCTGCCTTTTACACCGCCGACCTTACAGGTCGTAATACATGTCGAATTCCATTGGTGTAGGCATCTGTGTCTGTCTGAACACATCTCCGTTTTTCTTTTCCAGCCATATATCTATAAGTTCTTTGGGGAAAACGTCACCCTCAGTAAGAAAATCATGATCATTTTTGAGTGCTTCCAATGCCACTTCAAGGAATTGGGGAAGTGACTTTATTTTCTTTTTGTCTCCGTCTTTTAAGTCGTAAAGATTAAAATCGTAAGGGCCAAACCCTTCTTTTACCGGATCCGTTTTCTTTTTGATTCCGTCTATGCCTGCCATCAGGATAGCCGCATATGCATAATAGGGGTTGCATGTTCCGTCGGGATTTCTTATTTCAAATCTCTTTTTGTCAGGATCTTTTGCATAGGCCGGTATCCTTATTACTGAGCTTCTGTTGGCAGTTGCAAATCCCACTGTAACGGGAGCTTCATAACCGGGCACCAGCCTCTTGTATGAATTGGTGCTGGGATCGGTAAAGGCGCACAGTGCTGCTATATGTTTAAGGACTCCTCCTATAAAATACAGTGCCGTGTCCGAAAGCTGGGAATATCCGTTTTCATCATAGAACAAGGGCTTTCCTTCCTTAAAAAGGTGCATGTGGATATGCATGCCGTTTCCCGCCTCATCATAAATCGGCTTAGGCATAAAAGTGGCTGTCTTGCCTTCAGCAATGGCCTGATTCTTTATTATATATTTTGTTATCATTGTCTTGTCGGCCATTTCCGTGATGCCTCCGAACTCTATTTCTATTTCTATCTGTCCGGGCCCGCCAACTTCATGATGATGATACTTTACTGCTATGTTCTGCTTCTCCATCTGCATACATACTCTGCTCCTGAAATCATACAGTCTGTCCTTTGGAGATGCTATATGATAACCTTCTTTATTGTTGACTTTATAACCCAGGTTTGATCCGGCAAACCCCTTGTTCCATTCGGCCTGTTCCACATCAACTCTGAAACCCGAACTTTCGGGATCCGCAGAATAACTTACATGATCGAAAACATGAAATTCGAATTCGGGGCCGATTCTCAATTCATCGGCTATCCCTGTGCTTTTAAGATATGCTTCCGCACGCTTCGACACATTTCTGGGATACTGTGAAAAAGGAAGATTGTCAGGACTCTTAATAACAAACACATCTCCTATCATCGCCAGAGTAGGTATTTTCATGAACTGATCCACATATGCCGTGGTAAGATCCGGTATGAATACCATATCGCTTTTTTCAACAGGGGCGAATCCGTAATTGCTGCCGTCAAATCCTATGCCGCTTCTTAAGGTCTCTTCATCAAAACGGTCGGAAGGTACGGTCAGATGTCTCCATCTGCCTATAAGGTCAATCATCATAAAATCAACCATCTCTATACCGTTTTCTTCAATAAATTTTTTCGCCTCTGCTAAATTGTTAAACATACTGAAAATCTCCTTTTCACTTATTCAAATACATTTTTCAGTATAGCTTTCACATTTTGCCTTGTCAAACAAAATAACACCTGTATATCACAATTATTCTCTGTACAAAACAAAAGAATATGATAAAATTATCTGGCGGAAACAACTTGCAATATAATAATATATGAGGTGAGCGTTAAAATGATCAGATCCATAGTACAATCTGTTTATGCCCATGCAAAATCAACACCCGAAAAATTATGCATGGCTGACGGCAAAAAAGAAATAACATATGAAAGCGCATGGAAAAGCATTTACGGTTTTTCCAAAGAGCTTCTCGACCGTGGTCTTTCAAAGAAGCAATGCGTGGTGGCTGAATGCACTCAGGATGTAGACTTTCTTGTCACAGCTCTTTCTGTTCATCTGGCCGGAGGGATTTTTGTTCCGGTGGAAAAAAATGCCGCTGCGGGACAAATACTTGAGATAATAAAACAAACCGGTGCCGGATTTTATATCGGCCGTCAAAAACCCGACGCAGACCTTTTTTTCATGCCCTCAGGAAATGCCTGCAGTTTTTCGGTCATTGATTTTCCGGATATTTCAGAAGAGAACTTTCCCATGGGAGAAGAAACTTCCGAAATCCTTTTTTCCACCGGTACCACAGGAAAATCAAAGGGAATCGAACTCTCCTTCAGCAATGACATCGCTCTGGCGGAAAATGTAATGCACGGGGTCGAAATGAAGAAAGACAACATCGAACTTATCCCGATGCCCCTCAGTCATTCCCACGGACTCAGACGCTGCTTTGCAAATTTTCTAAACGGCAGCAGTGTGGTTGTCTGTAACGGAGTGATCCTTATTAAACAGTTTTTTGATCTTATAGATAAATACCGCGTAACGGCTATCGATCTGTCCCCCAGCATACTTTGCATCATATTCAAACTTTCCAAGGATACCATAGGCAATTACAGTAATCAGCTGGACTATATACAACTTGGCTCTGCACCTCTTATAGAGGAAGACAAGGATCGCCTTGTAAAACTTCTGCCAAAAACCAGGCTATACAATTTTTACGGTACCACCGAGGCGGGATGCTCATGCATAATGAATTTCGCAAAGATGCCGGATAAATACGGATGTATAGGCAGACCGGCAAAAAACGCTTCATTCATTTTTGTGGATGAAAACAGAAATCCATTTGAGGCCACAGAAGAAGATCCGGGTTTTCTGGCCAGCAGAGGAGCAATGAATATGAAGGGTTATTATAACGATCCCGAACTTACTGCACAAACCATGTCCGGAGGCTATATATATACAAACGATCTTTGTTACAGGGGCGAAGGCGGACTAATATATTATATCGGCCGAAAAGACGATGTTATAAACTGCGGAGGCATAAAGATAGCTCCGGACGAGATAGAATCCGTAATAATGAAATACCCGGCAATAAAAGACTGTGCATGTATACCGATACCGGATGAACTCAAAGGACAGGCTCCAAAGATATATCTTTGTGTTGATCCTTCCTGCAGCTTTGACAGTAATGACTTTCAGGATTATATCAAAAAAAATCTGGATGGCAACAAGCTCCCCAAAACCGTAGAGCACATAGAAGAGATACCTCGTACCTACAACGGGAAACTGCAACGCAAAAAGCTCATAGTAATGAATGAAAAAAAATAGAAAAAACCCCCGCCTTTTCGGCGGGGGCTTTTTGATACAAGCAGTTTTAATATTTTTATGCTTTTTGATCCAGCTCAGACTGCAATGCCTCGTTGAAAAGTTTCCACATATCTCCATATCCTTCCGAAGCAGGTGTTACAGGCTTTTGTATTTCATTTTTCACATCAAGCTTGATTTTTCCGTCTTTCGACATCAGCAGGATACGATTACCCAGGACAATAGCTTCCTGAATATTATGTGTTATGAAAATAACAGTAACGTTTTCTTTCTGCTTGATATTCAGAAGCTCCGCCTGCAATCGGTTTCTTGTCATCGCATCAAGACTGGCAAAAGGCTCATCCATTAATATTATCTTTGGTTTTAATGCCAGACCCTTTGCGATAGCCACTCTCTGTTTCATGCCGCCGGAAAGCTGATGGGGATAAAAATCCTTATATTCGGTAAGCCCCACAAGATCCAGATGCTCTTTAGCTATGGCTTTCAGTTTTTCTTTGTCGGTAGTCCCGTTCTTTTTCAAAGGATACTGAATGTTTTTTTCAACTGTTTTCCATGGAAAAAGCTGATTGAAATCCTGAAAAACCATTATCCTGTCTATTGCCGGTTTGCTGACCTTTTTTTTGTCCACTTCTATTGTCCCGTTGTAATCTTCAAACCCGGCGATACACCTTATAAGGGTCGTTTTCCCGCAGCCGGAAGGGCCAAGTATACAAAGGAATTCCCCATCCGGTACATCAAGATCAAGACTTTCTATTATGTTCCTGGAATCGGGGGCATCGTTGTAGTTTTTTGTCAGTCCGGAGATCCTGAGCACCGGAGTTTTTTTGATTTCGCTGCTCATCTTACCATCCCCCATTTCCTTACTGTGTTCTTTTCAACGGTTCGGAATATGGCGTATTCAACAATGACGCCAATAAGTATTATGACCAGCAGTGTTGCCAGAACACCGGCGATATCAATGTGGGCACGCCTCATGTATATGTACCAGCCTATGCCCGCTCCCGAGCCGGTGGTGCCGAATATCATCTCTACACTTATAAGTCCGCGCCATGCTCTGGCCCATCCGACTCTAAGTCCCGTGAGAACATGAGTGAATGCTGCAGGAAGATATACGCCCAAAACCAGCCCGATCCCTTTTAGTCCAATATTCTCGCCGCTTTCGATATATATGGGCGATACCGAACTGAAGCCGTCTATTATGCTTCTTGACATGGGCCACAATATGGAATGGATCATAATAAATATTATTGTTATTTCTCCGATACCGAACCAGAGTATAGCAAGAGGCAGAAGCGCCACACCCGGGATAAGGTCCATGATGGATACTATCAAATTGTAAATGTCATAAAAAACTCTGTTGACAACGGCCAGGCTGGAGAATATAAATGCCAGTACTATCCCTATAAGCATTCCTTTGAGTATCAACGACAAGGAATACAAAACCATTGACATAAGATCATCTGCCACGAATCCTTCTTTTAATGCTTCAAATATGGAGGTTACTGAAGGAAAAAGTATCTCCGGAAATGCTTTCATTGAATAAATTATCTGCCATGCAATGATAAAGCATATCACAAATATTATTTGTCTTGTTGCTGCTTTCATTTATGTTAATTCCCTTTTACGTTATCAAATACCAAATCACTTATGCTTTCCGCGGGATCCACTTCCAGAAAATCATTCTCTGCCATAAAATCGTGGAAATCCATAATGCCCTTTACCTCTGTGTTGTAAACACATGCGGGATCCTCAAGCCAGGAAAGCATGGTTTCGGCATCTACACCCTCGTCTTCACAAAGAAGTTCTGCCGCTTCCTGCGGGTTATCATTGATCCAGTTTATAGCCTCCGCACAGGCGGCCACAACGGCATCATACAACTCCGGATTATCATCATGAAGTTTTTCGCTTGCACAGAGAACGATAAATGAATTTCCTTCCGGCCATACATCTGCCAGGTTTCCCACTTCGCTCATTCCTTCTGCTTCTTCTTTGAAAGTGAATGGAGATGTTGTCAGCTGGCAAGAAACGCTGCCTGCGATAAGGGCGGACATCCCATCCGGATGTGCCATAGCACTTATGTTTTCATCCAGTGCATGTGCTTCACCCAGAGTTTCTTTACACTGCATCGCCAGTACTATATGCTGGAAACTTCCCTCGTTTACAAGGGCGATCTTATCCTCGGTACCGATATCCGCCACAGTTTCTATACTGTCATCGTTTGTCATTATTTTATGAGGCTGAGCGGACATGTTGGAGCATACTTTAAAGCCGACCCCCGAAAGAGCCCCGGTTATGGCAGGTCCAACACCCATTGCACCGACATCTACATCTCCTGAGGCAAACGACTCTGTGATCGCCGCGCCGGAATTAAGTGTGGCCCATTCTATCTCCACATCTCCGTTATAATTCTTTTCGATAAGTTTCTGTTCCTGCATTACTTTCAACGGAGCATATGCCATACCATACTGCTCAACGATAGAAAGCGATGCACTCTCTGCTGTTTCTTCTTCACCGCAACCAGTTATTACGATGGAAAAAGCCCCCACCATAGCTGCCGAAAGAAGCACAGCAAAAAATTTTCTCGTTTTTTTCATGATTGTTTCTCCTTTCTGATAATTGTTTTGAAATAAATTATTGCAGCGCAGCAAGGCATTCTTTAAGTATTTTTATGAATTCCTCTCCTGCGCGTGACAATCCCCGATTTGCGGCATACGCCACATACGTTTTCCTGCTGCATATATCTTTTTCAGTGAAATAATATGCCGGATGTTTTTTAAAATTACCGTATCTTACAGCAGATTCTGTCATGAATGATATGCCGGCACCTTCTATGGTCAAGGCAAAACTGGTGGTGGTCTGCTCAGTCG
>DAIMEC010000054.1:0-6438 GCA_036725465.1 Bacillota bacterium
CCTTAAGGCGGGAAGCAGCGTGGTTGCAGGCACATGCGCAGGTCGTATAAGGCTAATGAACAACTCAAAGGGAGAGACAATAAGAAAAGCGGCTCCGGCCACAGCTGTTGAGATACTCGGTCTCACTGATGTTCCTGCTGCCGGCGATTCCTTCAATGCAGTAAGCGAAGACCGGTTAGCAAAAGAGATCGCAGATAAAAGGAAGCAGAAACAGAGAGAAGAAGTAATGGCTAAGACTTCCAAAACAAGTCTTGAGGAACTTTTCAGCCAAATAAAAGAAGGGGAAACAAAAGAACTCCCACTTATTATCAAAGGAGATGTAAGAGGATCGGTTGGTGCTGTCACCACATCACTGGAAAAACTCAGTAATGAGAACGTGAAGGTCAGGATAGTCCATACGGGAGTTGGTGCAATAACCGAATCAGATGTCATGCTGGCGGGAACTTCCGGGGCGATAATAATAGGATTCAATGTAAGACCGGCTGCAGGGGTTGCTCAGCAGGCTGACAGAGAAGGCATACAGATAAGAAATTACAGGGTCATATACGATATAATAGATGATATCGAAAGTGCCATGAAGGGTATGCTGGATCCGGAGTTCAAGGAAGTCGTGCTTGGCCAGGTAAAAGTAAGGGAGACTTTCAAAGTTCCCAATGTGGGAATAATTGCCGGAGCATATGTTACGGAAGGCAAGGTAATAAGAAATGCAGAGATACGTCTTGTCAGGGACGGAGTAGTAATACACGAAGGTAAAATATCATCCCTGAAAAGATTCAAGGATGACGCAAAAGAAGTGCAGCAGGGATTTGAATGCGGACTTGGAATTGAAAACTACAATGACCTTAAGGAAGACGATATCATTGAATGCTTTGAGATTCAGGAGATCAAGAGGGATTAAAAATGGGAAAAGGATATAGACAGGGAAGACTCGGTGAAGAAATAAAAAAAATAATAAGCACCATGCTTCTTAAGGAACTCAAAGATCCCAGACTCGATGGCATGGTCAGCGTTACTGCTGTTGATGTTACCGGTGACGGAAGTCTTGCAAAGGTATATATCACCGTTATGAGTACACTTGAAGAAAAAAAGCCCGAAGAGACACAAAAACAGGAAGTGCTGGAAGCTATGAAAAGTGCAAAAGGCCTGATACGCAAAGAAATAGGCAAACAGGTCAGGCTGAGACATACACCGGATCTCATATTCAAACTGGATGGATCACTGGATTACGGCAGGCATATTGATGAGATCCTTGATGAAGTGGTGAAAAATGATGAAGAATAACAGTCTGAAAGAAATCGGCGAACAACTTGAAGGCGCGGATTCTTTAGTCATATTCCCCCATGTTTTGATGGATGGCGATGCAATGGGATCGGCTGTTGCTCTTTGCCGTGTCCTTCGCGGGATGGGCAAGGAAGCATGGATACTGCTGGAGGACAAGATACCTGATTATCTAATGTTTCTGGACAAGGGGTTTTGCACTTACGACAAAGAAAAAGTAGCTGCTCCGGATATCTGTCTTTGTATTGACTGCGGGGATACAGAACGTTTCAAAAAAAGAGTTGATGTTTTTCAAAAAGGCAAAAGCAGGATATGCGTGGATCATCATCCCACTTCCGATCCTTTTGTTGAGTACAATCATATAAATACGGAGGCTTCAGCCACAGGAGAAATAGTTTACGATCTCATACTTGAAATGGGCTGGCCTATAGAAAAAGAAGCAGCGGAAGCGATTTTTACGGCAATAACCACCGACACAGGGAATTTCCAGTATTCCAATACCACAAAAAGAAGCCATGAAATAACTGCAGACCTATATGATTATTCCGGAGATTTTTCCAAAATCAGTGTGGAGATATATCAGAATGAAGATCTTTCAAAGTTCAGACTTGAAAGCAAGATAATCGATACGGCGGAGGTCTTTGCAAAAGGAAAAGGAATAATAGCATGCGTGACTCAAAAAATGCTTGAAGAAGCCGGAGCACGAATGGAAGAAACCGAAGGAATGGTAGCTAAGCTTAGAAGTGTGAAAGGCGTTCAGATAGCCGTGCTGATAAAAGAAAATGACACCGGAGAAATGAAGGTGGCCATGAGGGCAAAAGAAGAAGGCAATGTGGCAAAGATAGCAGGGAAATATAACGGAGGCGGCCATATAAAGGCGGCCGGATGTACAATATATGATTCGATGGAAAATGTCAGAAAGCTTATGATAAAGGAGGTATCGAGGCAGTTTGGATACTGACATAAATGGTATAATAAATTTGAGGAAGTCAGCAAAATACACTTCTCATGATTGTGTGGCTGTAATAAGAAAACTTTTCGGAGTAAAAAAAGCAGGGCATACTGGGACTCTTGATCCAATGGCAGAAGGTGTCCTGCCGGTATGTCTGGGCAAAGCCACCAGGATAATAGAATATATGGATAATGACTTGAAAGAGTACAGGTGCACTATGAAACTGGGAGTGGAGACGGACACCCAGGATGTGTGGGGCAGTATACTGTGCGAATACCCCTTGAAGGATATAACGGAGCGCAGTATCAGAGATGCTGTGCTTTCTTTCAGGGGAATAACAGACCAGATACCTCCAAAATATTCCGCATTGAAAGTAAAGGGAAAAAGGCTTTATAAATATGCAAGGGAAGGTCTTGAAGTAGAAATAAAGCCCAGAAGTATAAATATAGAAGATATTATAATTGATGATATAATGATAGAAGCGGATGAAGAAGGGAAAGTGGAAAAAGCAGAAGTTATCTTTACAGTAAACTGTTGCAAGGGCACATATATAAGAACACTCTGCCATGACATAGGCAGAAAGCTCGGTTGCGGAGCAGCGATGAGCGGACTTACAAGAACAGTAAACGGCATATTCTGCATCGAGGATGCAGTAAGCCTTCAAGAACTTGAGAGCATGTCAGAAATGGAACGGATAGGTAAACTTCTGCCTATGGACCATTCTCTTTCCGGACTTGAAGTCATATGGCTGGATGATAAAAGAGCAGGAGATTTTGTTAATGGCAGAGAAATAAGAGATTTTACTGCCACACAAAATATTGAAGATAAGAGCAAAATGGAAAATTCGAAAAAGCGGTTCAGAGTATATTCCGGAAACACCTTTCTGGGCATTGCCGGCATTGAGGGTAATGAGTTGAGGCCCGAAAAAGTCCTTTGTACAAAAATATAAAAGGAGAGAACATGAAGATATATAATTCCCTGGAAGGAATAGATGATGCAGGTAAAACAGTGGTAGCACTTGGCAACTTTGACGGAGTGCATAAAGGACACCAGGCACTTATTGCGCGGACCGTAAAAGCCGCTGAAGCCGCAGAAATGAAAAGCGCCGTATTCACTTTTTCCAATCATCCGAGAAATCTGACAGGCAAAGGCCCTTTTGTCAAGAGCATACTATATAACGAGGAGAAAGCCGATATAATAAGAAGTCTTGGCATCGACATTCTTTTTTCGCTGCCTTTCACAAAAGATATACTGAACATGAGAGCAGAAGCATTTATAAATGAACTCCTTATAAAAAAAATCGGCATGCAGGAAGCCTACTGCGGATTCAATTACAGATTCGGATACAAGGCGGAAGGAAGCGCCGAAGTGCTTATGCACCAAGGCATGAAAAAAGGATTCGGCATCCATGTGCTTGAACCATTTCGTATAGACGGGCAGCTGGTAAGTTCCACCATGATAAGAAAGTGTATAGAAGACGGACAGGTGGACAAGTGCTTAAAATATCTCGGCAGGTATTACAGTATAGGAGGAGAAGTGGTCATCGGTAACAAACTGGGGAAAAAACTCGGCTTTCCCACCTCCAACCTTATAGTAGATGAAAGTATGGTCTCCCCTCCCAATGGTGTGTATATAACATACTGCACCTATGAGGGCAAAAGATATCCGGGAGTTACAAATGTGGGAAGGAAACCCACAGTGGGAGAATTTGAAAAAAATGTAGAGACACATATATTTAATTTCGATAAAGAATTATACGGTAAAAAAATCAAAGTTGAATTCCTGAAAAAAACTAGACCGGAAAAAAAATTTGATACTATCAAAGAACTTTCGAAACAGATAACAGAAGACTGTATAGCAGCAAGAGCATTTCACAGAGCTTTTGATAACGAAGAAACATGTTGATTTAAGAGTCGGGAAAAGGAAAAAAATGGACCTCAAAAAGGCAAAGGAGCTGGTCATAAAGGCCGGAGAAGAGATAACCGAAAGCGGTCTTATAGCCAGAACATGGGGTAACATAAGCTGCAGAGTTGACCAAGAGAGTTTTGTCATAACCGCCAGCGGACGCAACTATATGACCCTTACAGAGGAAGAGGTCATACCGCTGGGAATGAAAGATATGACTCACAGGGGACCTGTCAAACCCTCCTCCGAAAAAAAACTTCACAGGGAACTATACAAACTGAAACCTGAAGCGAACTTTATTATCCATACACATCAGGACAATGCATCTGCTATTTCAGCCATGGGATTCGGTTCTGTTTCATTTGATAAAGAGTATGACAGAATAGGCAAAGGTATAATATGTGCCGACTATGCACTGCCTGGCACCAATAAACTTTCGAAAAACACTGCGAGGGCGGCAAAAGAGTCATCGGGCAATGCAGTGATAATGTCCCATCATGGAGCAGTGTGCTGGGGAAGGACATATGAAGAGGCTTTTGCGGCCGCATACGGACTTGAGGAAGCAGCGGCAGAATACCTGGCAAGGATGGGAGTCCCTCTTAAGGATCCGTTATCAAAATATGTATCATACAAAAGATTGTATCTGAAGGCATATTTAGATGATTATGCCCAGATAGCCGGCCCCAAAATGGAAATACTGCTGGACGGCAAGGGGAAACTGATACTGGGCAAAGCGGAAGACAGAGAAGCTACTGAAATGATAGTTCAAAAGAACTGTAAGGCATACTTTGCGGCATTCCTTTCCCCAAAGGGGAAACCAATAAGTACCATAGACAGCAATTTTCTCAGACAAAAATATTTAAGGCAGTATTCTAAACTGTCCAAGAGAGATATTGGCACAGGGAGGCATAAAAAATGAATAACTGGAAATACAGACTGATGAGATTTATGCAGGGAAGATACGGCGGCGACCAGTTCAATTTTTTCCTTATAATAGCGTCTTTTTTACTGGAAGTGACAGGCAACATATTTGGAATAAGGATAATATACTGGATAGGAGTTGCAATGATCCTCTTTGCTATTTACAGAATGTTTTCAAGAAATATATACAAAAGACAGCAGGAAAATATCAGATTCATGTCATTTTTTGGGAGAATCACAGGCAGAAAGAAGTGCGGCGGATATTACGAGAACCGTGGAGGTCAGAATATGGGAGGAAACCGACAGCAGCGTGAAAACAGAAGACCAAAGGACAAGACAGTGTACTGCTATTACAACTGCCCCTCATGCATGCAGCAGGTCAGGGTGCCGGCAGGGAAAGGAAAAGTCCGTATAAAATGCCCCAAATGCGGCAATGTATTCGAAACACATTCATGATGATCCCGGAGTTTGGCTCTTGCATTAACATGATGTTTGTGTTAGTATAAACCGTTAATATTTTTACCTTTTGCTGAGTTTTACGAAACTCCGACGGAAACTTCGCAGAAGGCGTATGATGAAAAGGAGAAAACAAAATGATCGATGTAAAAAAGAAAGCTGAAATAATCAAAGAGTATCAGCTAAAAGAAGGGGATACAGGATCCCCGGAAGTCCAGATCGCCGTTCTGACCTACAGAATAAATGATCTGAATGAACACCTGAAGGTCCACAAAAAGGACCACCATTCAAGACGCGGCCTTCTTAAAATGGTCGGACAGAGAAGGAATCTTCTCAATTACCTGAAGGAAAAGGACGTGAACAGGTACAGAGATCTTATAGCCCGTCTGGGATTGAGAAAGTAATTTCAAGAAATTTAAGCGGAGTAAAGCTCCGCTTTTATTTATAAGTGCAATAAAGCACAAAAGTATTTTGAAGCGTATGATCAGTATGTCATTTGTATCATAAGGCAAAAAGATCACGCGCAGAAGGTAATGCGCGGAAAGCGCAGAATTAGCAGGAGGTAGTTGCTAATGAGATTTGAAGATTATAAAACATTCAGAACAGCCATCGGCGGAAAACTGATGGAGATGGAAATCGGCAAGGTCTGTGAACAGGCCAACGGGCAGGTAATGGTCAGATACGGGGATACGGTCGTAAATGTTACAGCAGTAATGTCAAAAGAACCCAGACCCGATATTGACTTTTTCCCGCTCAGCTGTGACTATGAAGAAAAAATGTATGCTGCGGGGAAGATACCCGGAGGATTCATCAAAAGAGAAGGAAGACCCAGTGAAAAGGCCGTTTTGAATTCCAGGCTCATGGACAGACCGCTCCGACCGCTTTTCCCAAAGGGTTTCTTTAACGATGTGCAGGTGGTGGCCACT
>DAIMEC010000055.1:0-6358 GCA_036725465.1 Bacillota bacterium
CCTATCACCAGAGCGGTATTTTCGGTCAGATCCGTTTCTCTGAAATCCTTTTTTGCGTCTGCCTTTGTGCTGATGATCCTTCTGCCGTTTTTCAAAAGCAGTTCTGCGGTACTGCCCGCTTCTTCCGCTAACATCACAGGAAATCTTAATATGGAACCGGCTGCAGCTCTTACTGCCTTTGAAGAATATATATCTCCGCTGCCCTTCATTATGATCGCGCCTCCGTATCCGGCCGCCTCAGCTGTCCTTATTATTGTTCCTATATTCCCGGGATCCTGCAACCTGTCCAGAACTATCAGGTTCTTTCCGGCAGTTATTTCAAAGAACTCTTTTGGGTCATATTCTTTTTTTGCCGCCACAGCAAAAACGCCCTGAGTGGTCTTTGTTTGGGCAGCTTTATCAAAAAGACTGCCCTTCATAAAGACTTTGGCAGATCCGCCGAATTCTTCCTTCCGCGGATGATCTTCTTTTATTATGACCATTTCTGCCATGCCTGCAGCCTCTGCCTCTTTAACGAGTTTTTCGCCCTCTATTATATAAAGTCCCAGTCTGTCTCTGTACTTTTTGCTTCCCAGCTTTATACACATCTTATATATTTTGTTTTCTGTTGAGTTTATTACTTTCATAGTTGCTCTTAATCCAGAAAAGCCGGTATAATACCGGCTCTCCTTATTTTATATGCTCATATTTCTATTTAAGAAATGACGGGATATCGAATTTTTTTTCGGGAGATTCTTTTTGACCGGTCTCTTCTCCGGGTTTTTCGGTTCCTTCCGGCTCGTCTTCCTTTTGTTCTGTTGCCGGCGGTTCCGCTTTGAACAGGTTTACCGTGGAGGCATAATTTGAAGGTTTGTTTTCAAATCCGGTGGCTATGACGGTTATATACATTTCATCTTTCATATCTTCTTTGACTGCTGCCCCGAATATTATTATTGCATCCTTATCCGCAACGCTCTGTATCTGGTTAGCGGCATCATTTACATCCATCATGCCAATGTCATATCCGCCGGTCACATTCAGAAGAATGGATTTTGCTCCGGCAACGGTGGTTTCCAGAAGAGGACTTTCGATGGCGGTCTTGACTGCTTCTCTTACCTTGTCGTCTCCCTTGCCCAGGCCTACGCCCATGTGAGCAACACCTCTGTCTCTCATCACCGTTTCCACATCTGCAAAGTCAAGATTTATAAGTCCGTCATCGCCTATCAGATCGGTTATTCCCTGGACTCCGTGCCTCAAGACTCCGTCTGCCATGTTGAAGGCCGTAAGCAGTGAGGTGTTTTCTTCAGCCAGTTTCAACAGTTTGTCATTGGGCACCACCACCATAGAGTCCACGTATTTTTTGAGGAATTTTATTCCAAGCTCGGCATGCTCGCTTCTTTTTCGTCCTTCAAATCCGAAGGGCTTCGTTACTACCCCTACGGTGAGTATTCCCATGTCCTTTGCAACTTTTGCCACAACCGGTGCAGCACCTGTTCCGGTACCGCCTCCCATGCCTGCCGTAACGAATACCATTTCGGCCCCGCTGACAAACTGGGCAATGTCTTCCATATTTTCTTCTGCGGATTTTTGGCCGATCTCGGGATTGCCCCCTGCTCCGAGTCCCTTTGTCAGTTTTTCGCCTATCTGCAGTTTGTTTTCGGCTTTACATGCTGAAAGTGCCTGTTTATCCGTATTGATTGCCAGGAATTCGGCACCTTTCATTCCATCATCGATCATTCTGTTAACTGCATTACATCCGCCTCCGCCAACACCTATAACAATAAGGTTTGCGTTGCTTTTTTCTTTCATTTCAAACTGTAACATCTGACAGCATCCTCCCGACACGACCACTTTTATATATACGGTATTATTATAGCATATTATCGGGCTTTTGCACAATAATTTACTTACGCATATTTCAGTTTATTGCAGGACTGAACGAGCAGTAATCATCTTCACCGATATTGATAACGCCCCTTTTTATGTCCTTTTGATAAAGATCGTAAAGCACCGCTTCCAGGTCTCCGTTTTTCATGCTCTTCATTATATTTGACGGTGTCCCTTCGCACACAAGACTGTCGTATATATATGCCTTTATTATTACTCTGGATATGTCTATTTTTTTAAAAAACAGGTCGCTTTTTTTCATGGTCACAAGCATGGTCAGCGTATCTTCCAGGACTATCCCTTCTTTGACCTTCATTTTTTTGCCCTCTTTCATTCTTTCTATGGTCATTCCCTGTATAATGGTCAGCTTGGGTTGTTCTTTTGTTTTTTTCAGCACATAGCCTTCCTTGTCGATCATGATATAAGAATCTTCATAGGGTACTGCTGCCTGTTCTTTTCTTTCTTTGATTTCCAGCACCACCTTATCGGGAAGAGAGCGTCTTATCTTCACATCATATATATATGAATTCTTTTTCATATTTTCGCGTGTCTTCCTGGCTCTTAACGCAAATATATTCTCTCCTTTTTTTATTCCCGACATTTTCAATATCTGCTGTTTTGTATAGTTATTAGTGCCTTTGACTTCGATCTTTTGTATATCAAAATATTCGGAGGACAGCAAAAAGAAAAGTCCCGTGCAGAGGGCTGCAAACAAAAGGAACTTCAAAAAATAATGTTTCTTTTTTCTTTTCTTCCTCACATGGGTCATATCTGCTCCCGATCTGCTATATAATGACAAATCATTTCTGCCGCATCAACAGGTGCGCATTTCTCAGCGCTTTTTGCCATTTTTGAAAGAGCCTCATCGTCTTTTATGAGTTTTTCTATTTCCTGTTCCAGAGTCTCTTCCCTCATGTTTTTTTCTTCCATCAATATGGCTGCGCCCTTCTCTGAAAGGACCTTTGCATTGAATGTCTGATGGTCACCGGTAACTATGGGCGAGGGTATAAGTATTGAGGGTTTTCCGCATACAGCTATTTCAGAAACAGTTATGGCTCCGCTTCTGCTTATTACCAAATCTGCCGCATTCAGATATTTATGCATATCATTTATGTAACTGATAACATTTACATTTTCTTTGAGTCTTATGCCCTTTTCCCCCAGTTCATTCATGACCGGCATATGATAATAGCTTCCGGTGGCAAAAAATATCTGCATGTTTTCCCGGCCGTTGTATTTTTCTATTACACTTATCATCGATTTGTTTATTCTGCCTGCCCCCTGGCTGCCTCCGAAAGCCAGAAGCACAAAATCTTTCTGCTTTATGCCCAGTTCTTTTCTGGCCTCTTTTTTGGCTTCTTTCTTATCGGCAGAAAAAAATTCTTTTCTTACGGGGTTCCCCGTAACAATATGCTTATCAGGATATTTGAAACCTTTGCCCGCTTCTTCGAAGCCCAGGAATACTTTTTCCACATGCTTTTCCATCATTCTGTTTGCCAGGCCGGGCATCGCATTCTGCTCCTGTATATATGTCTTTATCCCCTGGAGGTGTGCGGCCTTTAATGCCGGAGCACAGACATAACCTCCGGTGCCTATCACAGCATCGGGGCAAAACTGCTTTATGATTTTGCCGGCGTCTTTCCTGGCTTGCAGATACTCCCTGGAAACATTGATATTCCTGAAAAGATTTTTCCTGTCGAGGCCATGCACTTTTATGAATTCTATTTTATAACCGGCTGCCGGTACAAGCTCATTTTCCTTGCCCCTTTTTACTCCTATAAACATGATCTCGGAGGAAGGAGATTTTTCTTTTATTTTATCGGCAATGGCTATGGCCGGATATATATGTCCTCCCGTACCGCCGCCTGTCATAATAACTTTCATTTTATATCCTGCCTTTCTGCATTTTCGTTCTTTGATATATTAAGCAGTATGCCCATAGACCCCATAAATAAAAGCAACGCATTCCCTCCATAGCTTACGAAGGGCAGCGTCACTCCCGTGGGTGGCATCAGAGAGGTCACTACCGCCACATTCATTATTATCTGAAGCCCCAGCATTATTGTTATGCCCGAGGCCAACAACATGCCGAAACGGTCGGGTGCGGCAACTGCTATCCTTATCCCTCTCCATATCAAAATCAAATAACATGTCATCAGAAGTATTATTCCTACGAATCCCAGTTCCTCTCCTATTATTGCCAGTATGAAATCGTTCTGGGGTTCCGGCAGATATAGAGTTTTTTGTACACTGTTGCCAAGACCAAGGCCGAAAAGGCCTCCCGAGCCCAGTGCGAGAAGGGACTGTACCACCTGATATCCCGTACCTTGGGGATCGGAAAAAGGATCCAGAAAACTCATTACTCTCGCCATTCTGTATCCGGTATCATCGCTTATTATAAGGGCTGCCGCCACGGTTGCCCCTGCTCCTATCATTCCTGCAAAATATATAAGGTTTATGCCTGCCACAAACATCATGGCGAAAATTATGCCGCCGATTATCAGGGCGGTGGACATATTGGGCTGCATCATGACAAGCCCTCCGCACAACCCCGCAAGAAATATCAAGGGAAGCACGCCTGTGAAAAGCGATTTGATAACATTGCTTTTTCGGGAAAGGAACCATGCCACAAATATTATGACCGCTATTTTTGTTATCTCTCCGGGCATTACCGTTACGGGTCCCACATCTATCCATCTTGACGCATTGTTGATCTCTGTTCCCACGGGAGTAAGCACCAGTGCCAGAAGTCCTATGCTTAATATGATCCCCGGCAGTGCGATTTTTTTGTAGAACCTGTAATCAACCACAGTAAGAAGCATCATAAGAGCAAAACCTGCCGTTGCCCATATAATGTCTCTTATAAGATAGCTATAGGGAGTTCCTCCCTCATTTATGGAACTGTAATAACTGGAACTGAAGACCATGATAACTCCGAAAATAACCAGAACAAGAGTCATGATCGTCAATACGAAATCACCTGACTGTAATTGTATCCCGTGCTTTTTCATCAGCTTTCCAATCTCTTTACGCAGTCTTTGAAATGCTCTCCCCTTTGCTCGAAATTAGTATACATGTCCCAGCTTGCACAGGCGGGAGAAAGCAACACTGTATCTCCGGGTCTTGCCAGCCTAAACCCTTCTCTTACGCATGCTTCCATATCCTTGACTATTATTGTGTTTGTAAAACCAGTTTTTTCGGCGGCATCCTTTATCTTCACAGCTGTTTTTCCCATAAGAACGGCGAACCTGACTTTGTCTCCGAAGGATCTTATAAGTTCCTCATATGATGAACCCTTATCATATCCGCCGGCTATCAGGATCACATTGCCCTTCATAGCCTCTATTGCCTTTATTGAGGCATCTGTATTGGTGCCCTTTGAATCGTTTACAAAACGGACTCCGTCCACTTCTCCTACGAATTCTATCCTGTGTTCCACTCCCTTGAATTCCTTCAGGGTATTTGTGATGACTTCCGAATCTATTCCCGCAAAATATGCAACTGCCATGGCAGCAAGAGCATTCTCGACATTATGGGCTCCGGGTACATAAAGCTCTTCCGTACCGCAAAACTCCGTCTTTTTTCCTTCTTCATCCACAATTACCATCTTCCCGTCATCAACAAAAGCTCCCAGATCAAGCTTTTCGGTCCTGCTGAAAGGAATGATTTTCGCCTTTGCTCCCGATGCAAGTTTCATGCATTCTTTGTCATCATGATTTATGACCACATATCCGTCCTCTTGCTGATTCTCGAATATCCTGGCTTTTGCAGTTCCATATTTGTTTATGTCTCCATGCCTGTCCAGGTGATCCGGCGTAAGGTTCAGTATAGCAGAGATCTCCGGCTTGAAATCTCTGATCGTTTCCAGTTGGAAACTGGACACTTCAGTCACCAGCCATGTATCATCATCAGCATTTATTGCCTTTGATATTACTGCAACACCGATATTCCCCACTACTGATGTTTTTCTTCCGGCATTTTTGAATATTTCTCCGGTCAAAGCTGTTGTGGTCGTCTTCCCGTTCGTTCCGGTGATGGCCACATATCTGCCATTGCCTGTCCTGTATGCTATCTCCAGTTCCCCGATTATTTCAGCTCCGTTTTCCTTTGCCTTTTTTATGAATCCCATATCCGGTCTCACTCCCGGACTCAATATGAGCAGATCAAAATACTCATTTTCATCCGGAGTAACGCCCAAATAACATTCAACTTCTCTGCTTTCCAGAAGCCCAAGCAGCTGTCCGTCCAGTTCTTCGCGCTTTTTCACGTCCTGTACATATACTTTCGCGCCAAGTTTCTGCAGCGCCTGCACTGCAGCTATTCCTGATTTGCCAAGCCCTACAACAAGGACTTTTTTGCCTTTTATTTCTTCCATGTCAAATTCTCCCCACTGTCTTTACAGGATCAAAATACAATAAACATTACCAACGCACAGCAAATGAATGTAAGCAGCCAAAAAATTATGACGACCTTTGTTTCTTTCATACCGCCC
>DAIMEC010000056.1:0-6298 GCA_036725465.1 Bacillota bacterium
CAAAGGTTTGCTTTCTCTCAGGTCTTCCAGGGTCACGTCCGCATGTCCCTTGCAGTAGCCGTTGCCTACTATCATGGTAACATCTTTTCCTACTCCCTCTGCCCCCAGAGCAGCCTTTGTGAAACTGGTGGCCATGGAGAAGAAGTAAACTACTCCGTCATCCTTACAGGCAAGTATGGATCCCATTTCTGTATTTTCTATGTTTACAACGTTTATTACCACATCCGCCAGTTTGCCGTCTGTAAGCTCCATGATCTTGTTGTATATTCCAACGGCATCCGTTGCATCTGATGCGAAATACTCGTCTGCAAGATCCAGGCTCTTTGCCCTGTCAAGGGATTTCTGTGAATGAGCTGCACAAATGACTTTGCCCTTTGGTCCTGCCTGTTTCTTTGCTTCATAAAGACAAAGCATCCCTGACTTGCCGCCGCCGCCGATAACAAGTACGGTGTCGCCTTCATGCACCAGTTTTCTGGTCTGAGCCGGGGCTCCCGCCACGTCCAGCGCTGAAAGTGCCAGTCCTTCGGGCATGTCTTCTGGAAGCTTTGCATATATGCCGCTCTGGAAAAGTATTGCCTGTCCCTTTATATCAACCTGATCTATCTCGGGTCTTACATCGTATATCTCCTCTATCACGAGGGGTGTCAGGGAAAGAGATACCAGCGTTGCTATCTTGTCGCCGGGTTTTATGTCTCCCACATAATTTTCGCCTGTCTCTTTGACTGTTCCTATCAGCATTCCGCCGGAACCTGTCCATGGGTTCTTGTGCTTGCCGGCTTTTTCTACAATGGCTTTCATTGTTTTTTTGATCTCTTCGATATCGCCGTTGGCTCTTCTTTCTATTTCGGTGAATGAGGCGGAATCGATATTAAGTGTCTGTACATCGATCAGAACTTCATTGTCATAGATCTCCATATCATTGTCTACGACATCTGCCGGCTGCGGCAGTACTCCCTTTGGTGAAATGACTCTGTGTGTTCCGTATGGGCATCCTTTTTTCTGCATTTTTTTATCCTCCTTCTGACCGGTCTGATGCCGGTTTTTTAACAGTTTTGTTTACCTTATAACACAGCAAAGAACGTGCCATATAAGACACGTTCAAAAAAAGATATTTTTTCGTTGGATTTCAAGGGTTCTGTGGTTTTTCGAAAATTTTTGTCCATGGTTTTTGAGCCATTGGGTGTTCACGTGCTTTGTGATGTGAACATATATTGGTTCATCATATGCCGTATTTGTTTTTTTTGCGCACCAGCTGGGTCTGGCTGATGCCGATGGCCCTTGCTGCTTTCCTTGTTGAGCCGTATTTTTCACAGGCATATCTGATAATCTGCTTTTCGAAGTCCCCCACCAGCATATCCAGCTTCAGTTTTGCTCCTTCATCATCAATTTCACCGCCAATATCGCTTGGGAACTCGATTTTGCTGCTTTCGAAAAGATCTCCATGCACTTCTTTCATGACATCCATGAGCTTTATGTTGCTGCCCCTGGCATTTATAAGAAGCCTCTGTATGACATTTTCCAGTTCTCTTATATTGCCGGGCCACTGGCATTTTTCAAGATATTCCGCAGCATCTTCATCTATGCCGCAGGATATGCCGAATTTCTCTCCGTACTGTTTTATGAAATGGTTTATAAGGGGCTGGATGTCTTCCTTCCTTTCCGAAAGGGACGGCACCTTTATGGGGAAAACATTGAGCCTGTAATAAAGGTCTCTCCTGAAAAGATTCTTTTCGATAAGTTCTTCAAGATCTCTGTTGGTGGCCGAAATGATACGCACATTGGTTTTTATGGGTTTTGTGCCTCCCACCCTCAGAAACTCCCCGTCCTGTATGACTCTCAGAAGCTTTGCCTGTATATCCGGGGGCAGTTCACCGATCTCATCAAGAAAAACCATACCGTTGTCGGCCACTTCGAAATATCCTTTCTTTCCTCCGGTGCTGGCACCGGTAAACGATCCCGGCTCATAACCGAAAAACTCGGATTCCATAAGATTGGGCGAAATGGATGCACAGTTGACTTTGACAAAAGGATGCATCTTCCTTCTGCTGTTTTTCTGTATTATATTGGCTACTTTTTCTTTTCCTACTCCCGTATCACCGCTTATAAGGACATTGCAGTCATATTTGGCGACACTCATTATCTCCTGCAACACCAGACCCATGGATCTGCTCTCGCTGATAAAGTCTTCCGCCAGGGCTCTTTTCTGCTCCGTATCATCAATTACGTCGCCTATGTGCTTTTTCTCCCGGTGCTCTTCCACGGTGGCTCCTTGAAAATATGGGGCAAGCTCCTTTACCAGCTCCATATCAAACTCATCATACTCTTCAAGATATCCTTCCGCGCATTTTATGTTCATGTGCCTTGCCACGGACTCGGTTATATAAAGGGCTATATTATAGTTGTTTATCAGATTTGCGAAAAAAACTGTCCCGCCCTTCCTGGTGGCCAGCACATTCAGGGTCTCTGCTCCGGGAATATCGGCACAGTTCACGGACATATCGAAAAGGCCGTCGGCTTTTAAGGTCTCCATGCATTCCATGGGTCTTAAGATGTTCAGATAGTGTATCTCGTCAAAGGTGCGTTTCACCAGCCAGTCTATCTTTTCCCCCCTTACAACTGTATTTATGCTCTTGTCAAGAACGCTGATTATGGAAGCTTCCGGGCCCGCCGCTTTTCTGATGGTGTGTCCGAAAAGAAGATTCAGCATCAGGTTATTGCCTGCCACAAGTATCTTTTTCTTTCCCACCGCATTGCTGCTTATCCTGTAAAGGGTACCGGACTCATTAAGAGTATAAAGAAGAAGGTCAACAGGCACTCCCGGCACTTTCCGAACCACGGGCACCTTGTCATGAACGATGGCATAGCCTTCGGCTTCTATCTGATTGTAAGCTCTGTCTATCTCTTTCACCCTGCCTATATAAATTGGTATTGAGGCAAGGGAAGCGTTATAAAGGACCTTGTCTCCCGGTTTCAGGTTTTTTTCGTTATTGTATCCCGTACCTATCTCCTCCACGGTACCGTAAAGAAGCCCGCCGGTATCCGTAACGGGATTGTGCAGTTTGCCCCTTCTTATGACGATATCTATTATTTTGCTGCGGATAAGCTCATCGTTATCTCCCGATTCCATGCAGATCTGCCTGAAACTGGTACCTTCAATGTGTATTTTTTCAAGAGCTATCCTTATCTCGTTGGGGTATATTTCCCTTTTGTTATCAAGGCGCCAGGCGGATGTGGGCAGTACCTGCCTGGGTTCTTTTACTCTGGCCATTCCGTATTGGTTTTCCATTATATATCTACTCCTTATCAGGTGAAACAAAATCGGTTCACCTTTGCTTTATCATACCCTTTTACAATAAGATTTGCAATTGCAAATCAAAAATTATATTATGAAACCTGAAAGCTCACAATCTTAACAAAAGGAGATCGATATGGAAAAGATAACTTCAACTATAAGACTGAGGATGTCCCATAAGGATGCCCATTACGGCGGCAGTCTGGTGGACGGGGCCCACATGGTCCATCTGTTCGGAGATGTGGCAACGGAACTTCTTATAAAGGCCGACGGTGATGAAGGTCTGTTTCTTAGATATGACGATGTAGAGTTTCTGGCACCCACATATGCCGGTGACTATATCGAAGCATACGGCGAAATAACCGAATTTGGCAACACATCAAGAAAAATGTCTTTCGAAGCCAGGAAAGTGGTGGCAGCAAGACCTGATATCAGCCCTTCCGCCGCAGATTCCCTGGAAGAACCCATAATAGTATGCAGGGCAAAGGGCATATGTGTGACCCCCAAAGAGTCAAAAAGAAAATAACTGCCGAGGCAGTTATTTTTTTATTCCCAGTATTTTTCTGGCTTCATCGGGGCTTGCTATTTCTCTCCCGAGAAGTTTTGCTATTTTTACGACTTTCTCCACCAGCTGACCGTTGCTCCTGGCAAGAACTCCTTTTTCAATAAACAGATTGTCTTCGAATCCGACTCTTACATGTCCTCCCATTATTATGGAAGCCGTGGCCATCTCAAATTCATATCTGCCTATCCCTGTGCCTGTCCAGGTGCTGCCCGGAGGTATGCTTCCCACACAGAATACAAGATCTCTTACCGTGGCAGTCATCTGCACTCCCAGAACGAAGTCAAAATGCATGGGGTCTTCCAGAAGGCCTTTTTTGTGTGCTTTCATTGCGATATCCACCATGCCCTTGTCAAAGCATTCCAGTTCCGGCTTTATTCCTCTTTCTTTCATGGTTTTAGCGAAATTGAAAATCGTATTATCCGTATTAACGAATATCTCATCTCCGCCGAAGTTGCATGTGCCGCAGTCCAGTGTGGCAAACTCCGGAGTCGGGCTTATCTCTGTGGACTGGAGCCTCTCCATATCAGTCATTCCTACCGCTCCGCCCGTGGAAGGCTGTATTATGGCATCGGGGCATTCCTTAAGGATCGCCTCCACACACTCCTGAAAACGTTCCTTGCTCTGTGTGGGTGTGCCGTCATCTTCTCTTACATGAAGATGTATCACCGCCGCTCCCGCATCATATGCAGACTTGGCTTCCCTTACTATCTCCGAAACAGTGTAGGGCACTGCAGGATTATGCTCCTTTGTGACCTCTGCTCCGCATATTGCCGCTGCTATTATCAGTTTTTCCATTTTTTATCCTCCTATGATATAAGCAATTCAAATAATTCCTTATTTACTTTTTTGACCGGGCCCTTTGACATGTTTGCAAAAATCATTATAAACAAATCTTCTTCGGGACACAACCAGAAACTGGCTCTGAAGCCGTCATCCATTCCCTCATGTCCGTAAAGGGTCCTTCCCGACTGACTACGTGAAAACCACCCAAGTCCCATTTTTTCCCCGTTGTTTCTTACTAGGGCATATTCCTTCCACATTTCTTCTTTTGTCTCCACCTTGGGGAATCTGCCCGAAAGCCATGCGGATGCCCATTTGGCCATATCATCCATATTGGATGTCAATGTGGAACTGGGGGAATGACTGCGATTGTAAGGATAGTGGGGCAGTACTTCAAATTTTTTGTCTGCATTTTTATCATGAGGGTCAGCCATTTTATCCCTGTCTTTTCTTTCCATGGTCAGCAGTGTGGACTCCTTCATGCCGACAGGTCCGAATATGTTATTTGCGATAAAATTCTCATAGCTTTCTCCCGACACCTCTTTTATAAGAAGTCCCAGAAGATCATAGGCCATATTGCTGTATGCGAACTTGCCTTCTTGCGGATCCCGAAGCAGGTGGGCATTTATAACTTCCGGAGAAAGAGCATAATCCTTCAGGGCCTTTTCCTCTGTGAGCGCCTGCTCCCAGTGATAATCCGATACATCGGGCATTGCCGATGTATGGGTGAGCATTTGCCTTATGGTTATTTTTTCGTATCTCTTATCGGCCATTTTGAACCAGGGCATGTAGCTGATCAGTTTTTCATCTATATCCAGCATGCCCTTTTCCTGAAGCAACATTATCCCCGTGGCAGTAAAAAGCTTTGCCACCGAGGCCATATGAAAGACAGAGCCCTCTGTAAGGGGGCTGCCGGTCTTTACACTGCTTATCCCCAGGGCTTTTTTGTATTCCAGGCCCTTTGCGGAACTTCCTATGCCTGCTGCCATTCCGCAGAAATCTCTGTAATAAAACTGGTTTTCAAGAAATTTGTCAATAACTTTTTTCTCTATCCTGTATGTCATATTTGCCTCTCCTATAAGAATGGCTGCGCTTTTGCGGCACAGCCTTTCTTTGTTATCAATTCTTTATGAAACTTCTATGTGCTTTCTCCGGATCGATCACCTCAACATCCGCTATATCCGGGAAGAGCCATCTGCCTATGGAAAACAGGGAAAATTCCTTGGCTTCTTCTTTTTTTTCGTCAATTTCCACCGCAGCATTGTTCTTGGTCAGCCATTCATGCCGGCATCCCTTTTTGTCCATAAGCTTCATGTAGATATAATCTCCTTCTTTTGCCAGGACTTCCATCTTTCCGTATGCCCAGTGATAATAGACTGAACCCTCTTCGCATTTTTCAATTTCTTCGCTCCAGTCTCTTTCTTCTTCTTTTGGAATTCCTTCTTTTTCGTCGCTTGCAGGTCTGCCTGTTTCTGCTTCTTCATCCATGGCCTTGTCCTTCGGACCGGCCTTTGCAAAGGACTTTTCCCCCTTATCATCCTGTTTGTCGGAAGCATCGCCTATCTTCTTTTTTCTGTCGCTTATTTTCTTGTCTGTCTTTGCAAGACCTTCCTCAAGGGCTTTTTTGCTTTTTTTGATTTCTTTCCATTCCAGCTTCATCC
>DAIMEC010000057.1:0-6208 GCA_036725465.1 Bacillota bacterium
CCACCAAAATAGCCACAGAGACCCAGCTGGCCAGAGTGCTGCGCAATTCTCCCCTGCAGGTGGAGCTTACCCTTCTGGCCATGGACAGCCATGAATCAAAAAACGTTTCACAAAGCCATATGAGGGATTTTTATAAGACCATCGACGAGGTGGAAAGCGAGCGTTTCGACGGGATGATACTTACGGGAGCCCCGGTGGAGCAGATAGCCTTTGAAGAGGTGGATTACTGGAAGGAGCTCACGGGGATACTGGAATATGCAAAAGAAAACGTTTACAGCAGCATGTTTCTTTGCTGGGGAGCCCAGGCAGCCCTTTATCATCATTACGGCATAAACAAGTATCAGATGGACAAAAAAATGTTCGGTATTTTTGAGACTAAAGTTGTAAGACCGTTAAACCCCCTTATGAGGGGATTTGATGAAATTTTTTATTCGCCCCATTCCCGCCATACAGAAGTTATCAAAAGCGATATCTTAAAACACCCCGAACTTCGAATATTGGCAGAATCCCAAGAAGCGGGGCCCCATATACTTTCCACAGAAAACGGAAGGCAGATATTTGTGATGGGACATCAGGAATATGACAAGGAGACCCTGGCATCGGAATATTTCAGAGATCGCAGCAAGGGACTTGAAATAAGCGTTCCCAAAAACTACTTCAAAGAAAACGACCCCGAAAAAGAGCCCATGTTCAGGTGGAGGAGCCATGCGAACCTTCTTTTCAGCAACTGGCTCAACTATTATGTATATCAGGAAACGCCGTACAACATCGACGAGATAAAGGCCGACTGAAATTGAAAAAACAACATTTTTGTTATAGAATAAATCGAAAGATCCAAAGAACAAAACAGGAGGAAGATATGTCAAACTGTTTCAGAGAACCATCAAGGACATTCAACGAATATCTGCTGGTGCCCGGATACTCCGGAAAGGAATGCAACCCCGAAAACGTGGAGCTTGATGCAGCAGTTACCAGGTATAAAAAAGGCGAAAAACCAAAAATTAAAATGAAGATCCCGCTGGCGTCGGCAATAATGCAGTCTGTGTCTGATGACAACATGGCCATAGCTCTTGCCAAGGAAGGGGGGATCTCTTTTATATACGCTTCCCAGCCCATAGAAGAGCAGGCCGTCATGATAAAAAGAGTCAAAAGTCATAAAGCGGGCTTTGTAAAGAGCAACACTAATATAAGACCTGATCAGACCATGAAAGATGTTATTGAACTGAAGGACCGCACGGGACATTCAACTACGGCAGTCACAGAAGACGGCACCTCCGAAGGCCGGCTGGTGGGCATAGTCACAAGCCGTGATTACCGGGTAAGCAGGATGGATCCCGAAACAAAGGTGTCGGAATTCATGACTCCCTTTGACAAACTGGTATATGCAAAAGAAGGAGTCAGTCTTTCTGCGGCCAATGATATACTCTGGGATCATAAGCTCAATGCTCTGCCCATAATAGACGAAAACCGCAGGCTCACCCATTTTGTTTTCCGCAAGGATTACGATTCTCACAAGGCTCACCCAAATGAGATACTGGATGACGACAAACGATATGTGGTGGGAGCAGGAATAAATACAAGGGATCATGATGAAAGGATCCCCGCACTTATAGATGCCGGGGCGGATGTGCTCTGCATCGATTCTTCGGAGGGGCACAGCCAGTGGCAGGAAGAAACCATCGGTTTCGTGAGAAAGAAGTACGGAGAAGATGTGAAAATAGGAGCCGGTAATGTGGTGGACAGCGAAGGATTCCGTTTCCTGGCAGAGGCGGGAGCCGACTTTGTGAAGGTGGGTATCGGAGGCGGTTCCATCTGTATCACCAGAGAACAAAAAGGCATAGGAAGGGGACAGGCCAGTGCTGTTATGGATGTGGCAGAAGCAAGAAACAAATATTACGAAGAAACAGGGATATATGTGCCCATATGCTCCGACGGAGGGATAGTATATGACTATCACATGACCCTGGCCCTGGCCATGGGAGCGGATTTTCTCATGCTGGGCAGATACTTCGCCAGATTTGACGAATCTCCCGGAGCCAAGCTTAATGTGAACGGCAATTATGTGAAGGAATACTGGGGAGAGGGGTCTGCAAGGGCCAGGAACTGGCAGCGCTACGATATGGGAGGAGAAAGCAAGCTTTCCTTTGAAGAGGGAGTGGATTCCTATGTGCCCTATGCGGGAGGTCTTTCTGACAACGTAAGACAGTCTCTGCAAAAGGTGAAATCAACCATGTGCAACTGCGGCGTGATCAACATACCCGATCTGCAGAAAAATGCCAAACTGACTTTGGTTTCCGCCACCAGCATAGTTGAAGGCGGAGCCCATGATGTCATACCAAAGGAAACAGCCAATACATCAAACAGATAAAACAGAAGCAGAAAAAAAGAAACAGATAGAAGAGAACAGGAGAAAAAGATGCAGCACGAGACCATACTGGTATTGGATTTCGGCGGACAGTACAACCAGCTGATAGCACGCCGTGTCAGAGACCTTAATGTATATGCGGAAGTCCTTCCATATACATTATCAGCAGAGGAAATACAAAAAAAAGCTCCCAAGGGGATGATCCTTACGGGAGGGCCCAACAGTGCATACGGCCCCGGTGCCCTTGAATATGACAAAGGCATATTCGAGCTGGGGATACCCATACTGGGCATATGCTACGGAGCCCAGGTGCTGGCCCACGGGTTGGGAGGAGAAGTGGCAAAAGCTCCCGCCAGCGAGTACGGCCGCACAGAGGTGGATATAGACAAAAACGGCAGACTTTTTGCCCAAGTACCGGAAAAAACCATAGCATGGATGAGCCATACGGACTATATAAAACAAGCGCCTAAGGGTTTTAAAGTGACCGCAGAAACACCCATATGTCCCGTGGCTGCAATGGAAGATGTTTCAAGGGGATTCTATGCGACTCAGTTCCATCCGGAGGTGATGCACACTAAGGAAGGCATCAAGATCCTCCGAAGTTTTGTAAAAGATGTATGCGGATGCAGCGGCGACTGGCATATGGGATCCTTCGTGGAAAATGCCATAGAGACCGTCAGGGAAAAGGTGGGCAGCGGCAAAGTTCTCTGCGCCCTTTCCGGCGGAGTGGATTCTTCTGTTTCCGCCGTTATTCTGTCAAAGGCAGTGGGCAAACAGCTCACCTGCGTATTTGTGGATCACGGACTCCTGAGAAAAAATGAAGCTGACGAAGTGGAAGCAGTTTTTGGTAAAGGCGGCCATTACGACCTTGACTTCATAAGAGTAAATGCCCGGCAGAGATTTTATGATAAACTGGCCGGAGTCACGGATCCGGAGAAAAAAAGAAAAATAATAGGAGAAGAGTTCATAAGAGTTTTCGAAAATGAAGCAAAAAAAATAGGTAAAGTGGACTTTCTGGTACAGGGGACCATATACCCGGATATAATAGAAAGCGGCCCGGGAGACTCCGCCACCATCAAATCCCATCACAACGTGGGCGGACTGCCTGAACATGTGGATTTCAAGGACATAATAGAGCCCCTGAAAATGCTTTTTAAAGATGAAGTTCGAAAAGCAGGCATGGAACTGGGCATCCCGAAGCATCTGGTAATGCGTCAGCCCTTCCCCGGCCCCGGCCTGGGTATAAGGATAATAGGAGACATCACCGAAGAAAAAGTCAAGATAGTCCAGGAGGCGGACGCCATATACAGAGAAGAAGTGGCAGCCTACGACGGAGGCAAACTTGCTCCTACTCTCGGGCAGTATTTTGCCGCCCTGACCAATGTGCGTTCCGTGGGAGTGATGGGGGATTTTCGCACATACGATCATGCCATAGCCCTGAGGGCAGTGGAGACATCGGACTTCATGACGGCGGAAGCTGCCAAGCTTCCCTGGGATCTCATCGAAAAAGTCACCACCAGGATCGTCAACGAAGTGCCCCATGTGAACAGAGTCTTTTACGACTGCACGAATAAACCGCCGGGAACGATAGAATTTGAATAGGGCCGAGAGGCTTTCACAGTTGATAGAACCGTTGGAATCACTGAGATTAAGCGATTCTACAAAATGCCGTGGTTCTACTATGGTTCTACAATTTTATAGAATTTATTGGCTCTATAATAAATGTTGGGGTGGAGAGAGAAGATCTCTGCTCCAACATTTTTGATTTGTGAAAAAAAAGAGCATATCAGCTTTAAATCCTTTAGAATAAAGTTACAACCCAAAATCAAAAGGAGGCTAATATGCTCTATAGTGATTTTATCGAAGAATTGACCGGATTAAAAGACTTGATTGTAAAAAAAGTAAAAAATGTTTATGGACAACAACACATTTATGCTGTAATGCATAAAAGAATTCATGCCTGTCCTGCTTGCGGAACCAATACATCAAAAGTCCACGACTACAGGACCCAAACGATCAAAGACATTTCTTCATACGGACAAACAACTTTCATACATCTAAGGAAAAGAAGACATGTATGCCCTGTTTGCGGGAAGAGGTTTTATGAAGAAGTTGAATTCTTACCCAGGTATCATAGAATGACAAACAGACTTTATGCTTACATCCTGGAACAGTTCCATGATGTATTATCGATGAAATATATTGCCGGGCGATGCAATGTTTCCATCACAACGATAATGCGGATATTCAACATGGTACAGTACCCAAGACCCAAGCTCCCGGAAGTGCTTTCCATTGACGAATTCAGAGGCAATGCAGATGGGGAAAAATTCCAATGCATATTGACCGATCCAAGAAACAGAAAAGTGGTGGATGTACTTGGGAAAAGACGGGCTGAAGACTTGTATGCATACTTTATGTACTTTGACAAAAGCGAAAGGAATCAAGTCAAATATGTAAGCATGGATATGAGTACTCTATTCAGAAGTGTTGTAAAGACCTGTTTCCCGGAGGCAAAGATAGTTGCAGACAAATATCATGTGGTAAGACAGGTGACCTTTTCACTGGATCATGTAAGAAAGAAGATACAAAAGGAATTTTCCAAGGATAGGCGGCTTCACTTCAAACACAGCAGACACATACTTTTAAAGCCTTCAAACAGTTTAACAGAAGATGAAAGAGACAGGTTGTCAGTAATGCTGCAGGCATCGGAATATCTCAGAGAAGCCTATCTTAGAAAGATGGAATTTGAAAAGGTGACCAAATGCAAAACAAAGGGATCTGCCAAGAAAGAGCTGGCAAAATGGATAGTTCTCACGCAAAATTCCGGCATCGAAGAATACAAAACCAGCTGCATGACATTCATAAAATGGGCAGATGAGATCGCAGAAGCTTTTGGAAGCAATATCACCAATGGCTATACAGAAGGGGTCAACAACAAGATCAAAGTCCTGAAAAGAGTCTCTTTTGGTGTGAGGAATTTCTCCAGATTCAGAAACAGGATCCTCCATATTATGACTGTTTAACATATAAAAAAGTAAGGGCATAAAGCCCTTACTGAAAAATCATATATGTGATTTTATTCCGGGATATTAAGCTCCACCCCAACATTTGACATAGAGCCAATTTATTAAGCAGCGTATCGTTGGTATTTCAATGAATACGCTGTTTTTTAATGCCTCATTGCCATTGTGATGCCAAATGTACTCAAAGTCAAAGATGGCATAGGAAATCGTATAATTGCAACTTGATATTTCTGTTAGTAAAATCTAGTAAAAGATACTCCACATAGAACAAAGCAGGAGGTGGATATTATGTTTGATAAGAAGATAAAGATGAACGTAACAGACGATGAGAGCCAGCTCATACTCTTCAGCCTGGTAGAACTCAGAAACAACCTCATAAAAGAAGGCAGATATACTGATGCCGTGGATGATCTCATCCTGAAGCTGTTTGGATAGAGAAACTTAGATCCTTTCCTGAATAATGATGCCTAAGGCATATTACATTGCTCTGCTGAAACATGCAGAGCTTTAGTAATTTTTGGACCGGCATCACCGGGGAAAGGAAGAGGTAAGGATAATGAAAACTACAGAAGAAACAATAAAAGTAATAATGACGGGGCTTTGCAGCAGAGAGGATGACGAAAGCGAATACTGTCCGCTGATCGAACACCTTGCAGCAGAGGCAGTGGAAGATTTTGAGTTTTGTGTACAGGAAGAAATGATAGATCCTGAAGCAGCAGTCCATTTTATGTGTCTTGTAGATAGCATGTACAGAAGAGAAGCGTATTTTGAAGGGACAAAAGCGCTTGGAGAGATATTTCGCTATGCAGGTAGAGAA
>DAIMEC010000058.1:0-6194 GCA_036725465.1 Bacillota bacterium
GCCCGGAAAGGAAGCCATGGAAAAAGCGGGCATACCCATAATCAAACTGGAGGCAAAGGAGGGACTTGCCCTTATAAACGGAACACAGATAATGACAGCCATCGGGGTCAATGTATTATGGGATGCCATGAACCTGCTGAAGGTTTCCGACATCGCTGCGGCAATGACAGGAGAAGCATTAAATGCCGTAAAGAAGGCATATGACCATAAAGTACATGATCTAAGAGGACATAAAGGCCAAAAGGATTCCGCAGAAAACCTGCTTAAGCTCCTTGACGGCAGCGACAATGCCCATGAACTGAACAAAAACAAAGTTCAGGATCCCTACTCATTAAGATGTGTGCCCCAGGTACACGGAGCATCAAGAGATGCAGTGCAGTATGTTTACGAAGCCGTAAGCAGAGAAATAAATGCGGTAACAGACAATCCGCTGATTTTTCCCGAAGAGGACGAAGTTATTTCGGGGGGGAATTTTCACGGACAACCCATGGCTCTGGCATTTGACTTCCTTAAAAATGCCATTGCAGAACTTGCGGATATATCCGAAAGAAGAAGTGAAAGACTGATAAATCCACAGCTTTCCGAAGGGCTTGAGCCGTTCCTGACAAAGCACGGAGGAGTCTGTTCGGGATTCATGATCGCCCAGTATGCGGCGGCATCCATGGTTTCGGAAAACAAAATATACGCACATCCGGCATCGGTGGATTCGATCCCTTCATCCGGAAATCAGGAAGACCACGTTTCTATGGGTACCACGGCGGCAAGGACTGCAGCCATGATCCTTGACAATTCACAAAAAGTTCTCGGAATAGAATTATTTGCGGCATCTCAGGGAATATGGCTAAGAGGAGAGAAGGGTCTTTCAAAAGCAACAAAAGCGGCATATGATCATATACGCAAAACAGTGGAGCCCGTGGATCAGGATGTGATTATGCATTACGAAATAAAAAAATTCGATGAAATGATAAAAACCAATGAAATAGTTGAAGAAGTTGAAAAAATAACAGGCCCCCTGAATTAGGAAGGAGGAACATAATGCTTACAAATCAGAAAATCGCAGAGGCAATGACAATAAAACTTGAAGACAGACTTCCCGAGTATCCAAAATTTGTTGAAGGGAAAAGACGGGCACCGGACAGGGGCTTCAGACTTACAAAAGAGCAGACGAAGATAGCCCTCAAAAATGCTCTTCGTTATGTTCCCGAAGAATTTCATGAAGTCCTTGCGACGGAGTTCATGGAAGAACTGAAAACATACGGAAGGGTATATGCTTACCGCTACAGGCCGGAGGGCAGGATATACGGAAAGCCCATTGAAGAATACAAAGGGAATTGTCTCGAAGGAAAAGCTTTTCAGGTAATGATCGATAACAATCTGGATTTTGAGGTTGCCCTTTATCCTTATGAACTGGTTACCTACGGAGAGACCGGACAGCCCTGTCAGAACTGGCTGCAGTACAGACTGATAAAAAAATATCTTGAAGAACTCACAAGGGACCAGACCCTTGTAATAGAATCGGGACACCCTCTCGGACTGTTTCCCTCAAAACCCGAAGCGCCCAGAGTGATCTTAACAAATTCCATGATGATAGGCATTTTCGACAACCTTGACGACTGGGAGATCGCGGAAGAAATGGGAGTTGCAAATTACGGTCAAATGACAGCCGGCGGATGGATGTACATTGGTCCCCAGGGAATAGTCCATGGCACTTTCAATACGATCTTGAATGCAGGAAGAAAATATTTGGGAGTCCCCGAACAGGGAGACCTGACGGGACATACTTTTGTGTCCTCCGGACTTGGAGGAATGAGCGGAGCACAGCCAAAGGCCGCAACAATAGCCGGAGCGGTAGGGATATTTGCCGAGGTGGACAGATCCAGGATCGAAACAAGACATGAACAGGGCTGGGTAGATGTTATACTTTCCGATCTTGACCAGGTGTTTGCCCTGGCGAAAGAAAGTGTACAGAAAAAAGAAAGTATTTCGATAGCCTACTGGGGCAATATAGTGGATCTTCTTGAGGCGGCCATCGCAAAGGATTTTAAGATCGATCTTCTGAGCGATCAGACATCATGTCACAATGCATATAACGGAGGCTACTGTCCCGTCGGACTTACTTTCCAGAAAAGAACGGAAATGCTCCACAGAGACAGAAAGATGTTCTGTGAAATGGTGGATGCTTCCCTGCGTAGACAT
This sequence comes from Bacillota bacterium, assembly GCA_036725465.1. Classification (GTDB taxonomy): domain Bacteria; phylum Bacillota; class Clostridia; order Peptostreptococcales; family Anaerovoracaceae; genus UBA1422. The sequence continues at coordinate 2,197 of DAIMEC010000058.1, forward strand.
TTCGAAGCAATAAAAGCACTTACAAAAAACGGGACATATTTCTTTGACTATGGCAATTCATTTATGAAAGCCATGTATGATTCCGGGATAAAGGAAATATCAAAAAACGGGCATGATGAAAAAGACGGATTCATATGGCCTTCATATGTTGAAGATATAATGGGACCGCTTCTTTTCGATTACGGCTACGGTCCTTTCAGATGGGTATGCCTTTCCGGAAAGCCCGAAGACCTGGATGCCACAGACAAGGCGGCAATGGACTGTATAGATCCCAAAAGGCGCTTCCAGGACAGAGACAACTGGGTATGGATAAGAGATGCCAAAAAAAACAAAATGGTGGTAGGTACCCAGGCCAGAATACTTTATCAGGATGCCGAGGGAAGAATGAATATCGCTCTCAAATTCAATGAAATGATAAAAGAAGGGAAAATCGGGCCGGTGATGATCGGCAGAGATCATCATGATGTAAGCGGCACAGATTCCCCCTTCAGAGAAACAGCAAATATAAAAGACGGCAGTAATGTCATGGCTGATATGGCCGTACAGTGTTTTGCCGGAAATGCGGCAAGAGGCATGAGTCTTTGCGCCCTTCATAACGGCGGCGGAGTAGGTATTGGAAAAGCAATAAACGGCGGCTTCGGCATGCTGCTTGACGGCAGTAAAAGAGTTGATGAAATACTAAGATCCGCAATGATGTGGGATGTAATGGGCGGAGTAGCCAGAAGAAACTGGGCACGCAATGAAAATGCCCTTGAAGCATCAGCAACATATAATGAAAAACAAAAAGGCAAAGCTCATATAACACTGCCTTATATACCCGATGAGAATTTGATAGAGGAAACTGTCGGAAAGTTTGTGAAGTAGAGTATTTCGCGGGAGAAAAAAATGAGTACAACACTTATAAAAAACATAGGACTTTTGCAGACTCCCATTGGCAGCCACCCCCACAGGGGAGAAAAGCAGGGAGAGAATCTTAAAATAAAAAATGCGGCAGTTTTTGCAAGAGACGGAATAATAGAAGAAATAACAGAAAATGGCAGACTGCCCGGAGCATTTGAAAAAGAAGATGCGGATGAGATAATCGATGCGGAAGGGAGCCTGGTGACACCGGGACTGGTGGAAGGACATACTCATCTTGTTTTCGGAGGATACCGGCAGCATGAGATACCTCTTAAGCTCAAGGGTGCAGGATATCTGGACATACTGAAAGCCGGCGGCGGCATACTTGATACAGTCAGAAAAACCAGGGAAGCCGGGTTTGATGAACTGTATGAAAAAAGCAGAGGATTCCTGGATGAAATGATGGAAATGGGAGTTACCACCTGTGAGGCAAAAAGTGGATACGGGCTTGATCTTGAAACAGAAGTAAAGATGCTGGAGGTCATAAAGAAACTTAACCGGGAGCACAGGATGGATCTCGCCGCCACATTTATGGGAGCCCATGCAGTACCACCCGAATACAAAGGAAAGCCTGATCAGTATATTGAAATGATCTGTGAAAAGATACTTCCTGTGGTAAAAGAAAAAAACCTTGCTGAATTCGTTGATGTTTTTTGTGAGGAGGGGGTTTTTGATGAAGAACAGAGCAGGAGATATTTAAGCAAAGCAAAAGAGTTGGGATTTTCCCTGAAGATACATGCTGATGAAATAGAAGAAATGGGGGGCTCAAAACTGGCAGGAGAAATAGGAGCGGTTTCTGCCGAACATCTTATCGCCATAGGGCCCGGGGGACTGAGCGCCATGGCAAAGGCCGGAGTAACTGCCATGTGTCTGCCTTCCACATCTTTTTATCTGGGCAAGGATTTTGCTCCGGTGAGGAAGATGATAGAGATGGGGATACCTGTGGCAACGGCATCGGATTTCAACCCGGGCTCGTGTCCTTCCCTGAATCTTCAGTTCGTTATGAATCTTGGATATCTGAAGTATAAAATGATGCCCGAAGAAATACTTACGGCAGTTACCATAAACCCGGCATGTGCCATAGGAAAAGGCGATTTGTGCGGGACCCTTGAAAAGGGGAAAAAAGCTGATATGGTGATCTGGAATGCAAAGGATATGGAAATGCTTTGCTATAGATTCGGATCCAACCTGGCAATGGCAACGATAAAGGAAGGAGTACTGATTTAATGGACCTAGCTGATTTGAAAGTAAAAGAATATCTGGATGTGCTTCAGTCAGATGCCCCCGCACCCGGAGGCGGATCGGTAAGTGCCCTGGCCGGAGCTCAGGGAATCGCCCTTATGATGATGGTGGCGGATCTGACCTGCGGAAGAGAAAAGTATTCGGCCTTTGAAGATGTATGCAAGAAAGTAAAAACCGAGGCAGTAGGTATTTTCAGAGAACTGACCGCAGCCGTAGACAAAGATACGATGGCCTACAACAAAGTCATGGAAGCATATAAGATGCCAAAAGATAATGAAGAACAAAAAGAAAAAAGAAAAAAAGCAATAAGAGAGGCAAATCTTGAGGCAACAGAAGTGCCCTATCAGGTCATGGAGTTTTCACACAAGGCATTGATGCTTGCCGAAACGATGCTGGGAAAATGCAACCCGAATGCAGCCAGTGATCTGGGAGTCGCTGCAGTCAGTCTTATGAACGCAGTCAAAGGAGCCTGGCTCAATGTGAGAATAAACATGCCCGGCCTCAAGGATGAAAAAAAAGAAAAGTATTATATGGAAAACGGTGGCAACATATACAAAGATGCAGAAAAGAGATCAGATAAAATATATGAAGTTGTTTTAAAGGAAATGTAAAACAGGAGATCAAAATGGCAAAGATAATTGAAAGTATCCCCAATATAAGTGAGGGAAGAAACAAAGAAATAATTGAGGCATGTGTGGACCAGATAAGACAGACACCGGGATGCACACTCCTTGATTACAGCTCCGACAAAAGCCACAACAGAACAGTTATAACATATATGGGCAGCATGGAAGGGTGTGAGGAAGCAGGAGTGAAGCTGGCAAAAAAAGCGGTAGAGCTCATTGACCTTACAAAGCATGAAGGAGAGCACCCCAGAATGGGCTGTGTTGATGTGATGCCCTTCGTACCCATAAAAGAGGCGACCATGGAAGACTGTATCGAGCTTTCAAAGAAAGTTGGAAAGAGGATCGCACAAGAGGCAGATCTGCCGGTATTTTTATATGAAAGATCCGCAGCAGCCCCCCATAGGCAAAATCTTGCAAAGGTTAGAAAAGGGCAGTTTGAAGGCATGGCGGAAAAAGTGAAAGACCCGGACTGGATACCGGATTTCGGCGGGCAGAGGATCCATCCCACGGCAGGAGTACTGGCGGTAGGAGGAAGACCTCCCCTGATCGCATATAACATAAATCTGGGCACAAATAATCTTTCCATCGCCGAAAAAATCGGCAAAATAATAAGGGAAGCCGGCGGAGGACTTAAATGTGTAAAGGCTATGGGAGTCATGCTGGAAGACAGGAACATCGCTCAAGTCTCCATAAATATGACGGATTTCACAGTGACGCCTCTGCACAGAGTAACAGAACTGGTGAGAAGGGAAGCGGCCCGTTACGGAGTTCCGGTAATAGGAACAGAAATGATTGGCCTTTGTCCCATGCAGGCACTGTTTGACGCTGCCGAGTATTATCTGCAGATAGAAGATTTTGATGCATCCGTTCAGGTTATAGAAAACCATTTGCTTTAAAACCTTTTGATGGGATATATGAGGATATATCAAAAAAAGAAAGTATAAAGAGGATAAAATGGATCCCGAAAAACCACAAAAAAAAGACAAGAAAACTGCAGTCCTGCAGGGAAACGAAGCATGTGCAAAAGCAGCAATACAGGCAGGATGCAGATTTTTTGCGGGTTATCCCATAACCCCTTCCACAGAAATAATCGAAATGCTTTCCGGAGAAATGCAGAAAGCCGGAGGGGTTTTCATACAAATGGAGGATGAGATCGGATCCGCATGTTCCATAATAGGTGCCAGATGGGGAGGCAAGAAATCAATGACCGCAACATCGGGTCCCGGATAT
>DAIMEC010000059.1:0-6150 GCA_036725465.1 Bacillota bacterium
AGCGGATCAGGGGATCACCGTATCGTTATGATGGCGGCCATAGCTGCTTCAGTATGTCAGATACCTGTAATAATAAGCGGTGCGCAGGCTGTAAACAAATCATATCCATCCTTCTTTGATGATTTCAAAAAATTGGGAGGTGAAGCAATTGAGATCTGAAAATAAAAACGAGTTTATCAAAACAGAATCCTGCTTCGGCAAGAATATAAAAGTGAAAATTTTCGGCGGGTCCCACGAAGATTCGGTGGGCGTTACAATAACCGGCCTCCCCGAAGGAACAAACATAGATATGACAGAACTTCAAAAATTTCTTGCCAGAAGAGCGCCGGGAAACAGTCCTTTTACCACCCGGAGAAAAGAGGACGATAAGCCAGTGGTCATATCGGGAGCATTCACCGGTAAAACATCAAAACTCATGGAAGATGTCGTTTCTATTTCAAAAGAACCTCTTACTGTTATTATAAAAAACACCGATGTCAGATCCGATGATTACAAAAGCATAAGTGATATCCCAAGGCCCGGACATGCGGATTTTACTGCCAGGATCAAATACGGCGAAAAGGTCAACATGGCCGGCGGAGGACCTTTTTCCGGCAGAATGACTGCACCCCTTTGTATAGCAGGGGGAATAGCTATGCAGATCTTAAGTTCCGGAGGAATAGAAATAGCTGCCCATTTATCATCCGTAAACAATATATACGATGATCCTTTTGAGCCCGCCAAAGTGACCGCCGGCGACCTGAAAGCTTTTCGTAAAAAAAACGAACAACTTTCTGAATTCCCCGTTATTAACAGTAAAGCAGGAGAAAAAATGAAAGATCTTATACTGGACGCCAAAAATCAAAATGATTCTCTGGGTGGCATTGTGGAAGTCTGTGCGGCAGGAGTCCCTGCAGGTCTGGGCGGTTTCATGTACGATGGTGTAGAAAGCACTCTCGCTCCTTTATTGTTTGGTATCCCCGCTGTCAAAGGTGTGGAATTCGGAACCGGCTTTGCATCTTCCTTCCTAAAAGGATCGGAAAACAACGATGCATTTTATGTGGAAAAAGGCAATATATATACTCTTACAAATCATCACGGTGGAATACTGGGAGGCATAACATCCGGCATGCCCCTTATGATCCGGGCAGCTTTCAAACCCACACCTTCCATAAGCAAAGAGCAGGATTCCGTCAACATGAGAACTCTTGGGCCGGAAAAAATAATAACGAAGGGCAGGCATGATCCCTGTATAGCAGTGAGGGCGGTGCCTGTAACAGAGGCGGCTGTGGCAATAGGTCTACTTGATCTTATGTCGGAAATGCCAGAATATGATATGGAGGGTAACGATGAATTTAGATGAACTGAGACTTGAGCTGGATGAGATCGATGCCGAAATGGCGGATCTTTTTATCAGAAGGATGGCTCTTGCTGCACAAATAGCAGAATACAAACTCACTACCGGAACTCCTGTGCAGGATTCTTCCCGGGAAAGAAAGGTAGTAAGGCGTTTTGAAGAAAGGACGGGAGAGCTTTTTGCTCCTTATGTACCCTATTTCTGCAAGGGCTTGTTTGATGCCAGCAAAGCTTTTCAGCACGATTATATGAAAGAAAAAACGGAGGGGAAAAATGGCTGATATGGACTTGGAAAACATAAGAAAAGATATTGACACCATCGATTCGGAAATAACCGCACTTTTTAAAAAACGTATGGAAAAGACTCTGGAAGTGGCCAAGTATAAAAAGGCAAACAACATACCTGTTTTAAGCGACAAAAGAGAAAAAGACATACTGCACAGGATATCCGAAGAAATAGGAGAGCCGCTTGACGGGTATGCAAGACTGCTTTTCAATACCATTTTTGACGTCAGCAGATCTTATCAGAATAATTATCTGGCAGGAAGATCCCGGTTATCTGAGCTCATTGATGAAGCCTTAACACAAACTCCCGCTATATTCCCGAAAAAAGTTGTTGCGGGTTGTCAGGGCATAGCCGGATCCTATTCTCAGGCGGCGGCAGAAAGGTTTTTTGCAGTGCCGTCCGTAATGTATTTCAACAGTTTCGAAGGTGTTTTTAATGCGGTTGAAAAAGGCCTTTGTCAGTATGGCATCCTTCCCATCGAAAACAGTTCTTACGGCTCTGTTGGTGCTGTTTATGACCTTATGCAGAACTATAATTTCTACATAATAAAAAGCCTTCGCTTAAGAGTGAGCCACAATCTTATGGCAAAAGCCGGTACAAAGATTTCTGATATAAAAGAGATTTTTTCTCATGAGCAGGCTATTGGCCAATGCGGTGATTTTATCAGAGAACTTAAGGGCATCAAAATAACCGTATGCGACAATACTGCCGTTGCGGCAAAAATGGTGGCTGAAAGCGACAGATCCGATGTTGCTGCCATTTCTTCAAAAGAGTGCATTGAACTTTACGGTCTTGAGCTGCTTAAACGGAATATACAGACCAGTGACAACAACTACACCCGTTTTATCTGTTTTTCAAAAAAGCTTGAGATCTACCCCGGTGCAAATAAAATCACTCTTGTTCTTTCACTTCCTAACATCCCCTGCTCTCTTTATCATACAATAGCAAAATTTGCAACAATGGGAATAAATCTGACCAAACTGGAATCGAGGCCTATCCCGGGAAGCGACTTTGAATTTATGTTTTATTTTGATCTGGAAGCCTCGGTATACTCCAGGGAACTTCTGGATCTTCTGGGTGAAATGCAGGAGGGGCCTGAAATCTTTTCATTCCTTGGCTGCTATATGGAGGCACTATGATGAGTTACGGTCTTTTGGGCGGTTCTTTGAGCCACAGTTATTCAAAAGAAATACACGAGGCCATCGGAAAATATGAATATGAGCTTTTCTGTGTGTCTCCTGAAGAAATGCCGGACTTTTTGCGCAAAAGAAATTTTGACGGTCTTAATGTTACCATCCCCTATAAAAAAGATGTTATGGACTTCTGTGATTTTATTGAACCTGCCGCTGAAAAGATAGGTTCTGTAAACACTTTGTATTTCAAAAATGGATACCTTTGGGGAGCCAATACCGATTATTCCGGTTTTATTTATATGGTAAAGAGATCCGGAATTTCAGTCTCCGGTAAAAAAGTCCTTATCCTTGGCAGTGGCGGTGCAAGTTTGGCGGTAAAAAAAGCTTTGGAAGATCTTAATGCCTCTGAGATATTAACGGCTTCAAGAAAAAAAGCCGGAGGCACTGTTTCTTATGCTGATCTGCCCATTGATGCTGAGATCATAATAAATGCCACGCCTTCCGGCATGTTTCCCGATAATACGGAAGATCCTCTTATTGACCTTTCTCTTTTCAGAAAATGCAACGGCGTTTTTGACCTTGTATATAATCCCTTTATCACTCCCCTGCTTTTTGCTGCGGAGGATATTGGTATCCCCGGATCAAACGGCTTCCCAATGCTGGTGGCTCAAGCAACAGCATCGGCCGAGTTGTTTACCGGCACAGGCGATCTTCATTGTATGAATGAGCCTCTCATCGAAAAGCTTGCCGCACAAAAAGAAAATATCGTTCTTGTGGGTATGCCGGGCTGTGGAAAAACCACCATTGGGCAACTGCTTGCAAAAAAGCTGGATAGAATTTTTACCGATACGGATGAAGAGATATCCCTCTCCGATGGCCGCCGTGCGGGAGATATTATTATTGAGCAGGGAGAAGCATATTTTCGTGAACTTGAAACCCGTATCTGCAAAGAACTGGGCAAAAGAAATTCTCTTGTTATAGCCACCGGCGGAGGGGCGATCCTCAAAAAAGAAAATATAAGAGCTCTTAAACAGAATGGTAAAATAATCTTTATAGAACGCTCTTTGGATATGCTTCCGACGAAAGGCCGTCCACTTTCACAGAAAAAAAATTCCCTCCGTGAGCTTTATGAAGACAGAAAACCTTTCTATGAAAAGTGCTCTGATCTTTCCATAAAAAACGACGGACTCCCGGAAGAGTCCGCCGTAAAAATTCTCAAGCTTTTGGATATGCTATAATCTTATGTATTTTTTTGCGGAATAGGTGCTTAAGATTTTCTTGCCGTTTACAACATTATACGCTTTTACTCTGAAAGAATACTTTACTCCTTTTTTTAGTTTTTTGCAGTTATACGAAAGTTTCAGTCCGTCACGTATAACTCTTATCTTTACAAACTTCCCTTTTTTTGAAGAATACTTATAGACAACATAACCGTCTGCACCGGCAACTTTTTTCCATTTCATTTTTGCTGTCCTGCTGTTTTTTTCTGTCAACTTCACTCCCTGGGGAGTCGGCGTTATGTATCTTACTTTTATCAACGTGTATTTTCTATTTGGCAGGTTCTTTTTGTAATAATAATTCGTTTTCTTTATTGTGACTTTAGCTGCAGAAGCTATCTTTACTTTTCCTTTTCCATTTTGCTTTATGGCATATGCCTTACCTGATATTTCTGCCACACTATTCTCTTTTCCCTGCAGCACCACTTTGGCCGACTTGGAGTTTTTGATGTAAATACCATATGACTTCGTTCCCGTTGCAGAAATCTTTCCTGCGTTGAGGGTAAGTGTACCTTTGCCAACATAAATAAGTTTGGCCTCTGCTAAAGCTGTGGCTATTTTACCGTTTTCTCCTCCGGTCCTGTCATCTATTGTAAGATTCCCTCCGAAAAGGCCTATGCCCTCTTTAAATGCAGCCCCTCCGAAAATGATCTCATGACCGTTAAGGTCGATCTTCAGGTCTCCTGCTGTCACTTTTATGTTTACATCAGTCAGATTAACAGACTCGCTCAAAACAACAGAATTGCCTTCTACCTGATGTATGGTATCACTGCCTCCCAGGGCAGTCTTTAGCTGCTCTGCCGTTGAAATATTTATGACTGAAGGAGTTCCTGCTGTGCCACTGTCAACGGCAAACGCAGAAGCAGGGATCATTGAAAAAATCATTGCAACTGATATTATTGCCGCTATGAAAGTTTTTTTGCTTTTCTTTTGGTTTAACATTTTTTCTTCCCTTCTCAAATCGTTTTTTCTTTTGGTTAAAACGGTTCTCTTCTAATAAAAGAATTATTTTATATTATATCACTTTTTATTTGTGTTTTTTGTGTTGTTTTTGTGTTTTTATAAATAAAAGGGAACATGCATCTGCGCATGCATGCTCCCTTGTTTATGCCTGTTCTTCTGTAGTTTTTATTTCTTGTTTTTTTTATCCTGCTTCTTCAAAATACAATCCGGAAACTCTATTTGTCACTTTCTTCTTTTTCCCTTTTCCTTAATGCGAAAGGTGTTATTGCTCCGGCAACTCCTATAAGTGCCAGAAGTATCAACAGTCCTATATTTATATCGTCTCCTGTTTTTGTTTCTGAAGAAGTGGCGCTTGTCTTGACTGTCGTTATTTTTGTTCCATTTTCATCATAGTAGTAAAACTCTTCGTCTTCTCCCTCATACTGATTGACTATCGTAGTTTTTCCCACATAATCGTTTTCCACATCCATTTCTACTTTCTGCTGGTTTTCATACTGGATGGTATAGCCTTTTGGATCAGTTATGGGGTTTCCGTCTTTATCGGTCTCTGCCACATAGTATACTGTGTCTGCGGGAAGACTTTCTCCGTTTTTATCCTTATCGAATATCACTGAAACATTATCTTTACCGTTCATTTCAAGAGCTTTTACTTCAGTAACTATTTCTTTGCCTTCTTTGTCCGCAAACAGGGCGGTATAGAATGTCAGGCTGGTTCCTGTGGCTTTTCCGTTATATGTGACTTTTTTTGTCACTTCTATGGAACCGAAATATGGATCGTCTTTTTCTTCAAAGTAGTTATTTACTACCACATCTGCAGAGGGAGCCTCCTCTGTAAGGGATACTTCATTATTTTCATAAGTTATGTCGATCCATTCGGGAGTACGTCCGCTTTCAGGTCCCGAAAGCTTGTTTCCCTGGGCATCCGTTTCATATAAAACATAGTCGCCAAAGGGCAGGTTTTCAAAGACAACTTTATTTGCGTCTCCGCCTGTCATTTCTATTTCTTTGGGATCGCCGTAACGCTGATCGCTTTCATCAAATAATGCCACCCAGAAGCTGTCGCTGTAGCTCTGCTTTTCTTCATCATTTAGAAATATCTTTTTTGTTACATTGATCTTGCCGAAATATTCATATTTATTTTCAATATCGACTTCAG
>DAIMEC010000060.1:0-6100 GCA_036725465.1 Bacillota bacterium
ACAAAACATATTTCATGCCCGCTGTTTTTTATTGCTTCAAGTGCCGGTACTGCAAAGTAAGGAGTCCCCATAAAGACTATTTTCATATATCCGTTTCCTCCTCATCATGAGCCCCGGAAACCGCCTCTCTTATGTCTTTAGCCTTGTCCGTATACAGTATGCCTTCCAGATGATCAAACTCATGGCTTACGACCACAGCATGAAAGTCAGTGAAATCCTCCACTTTTTCATTTCCATGTCTGTCTTTGTATTTTATCCTTATCCTCTTGGGTCTTTTAACGGTTCCTATATATCCCGGCACACTAAGGCATCCCTCATCGCCTTCCTGCTCCCCTTCCGCTTCTATTATTTCGGGATCGATGAATTCTTTCAATTCGTTTTCTTCCTGATCGTTGACAAGGGATGCAATGAATACTCTTCTCAGGACACCCACCTGAGGTGCCGCCAGCCCTACCCCTGCTCCTTCCGTCATTGTCTCTTTCATGTCATCCAGCAGTATAATTATTCTCTCATTTATTTCCGAGACTTCTCTGCTTCTTTTTCTCAGTGTTGGATCGTCTTCTTTCAATATGTTTCTTAATGCCATTCTAACTCCTCCAGAGACTGTATGGATTCACATCTACAGCCACATTGTATTTTTTGTTTTTATCGTTTTTTAAACGGTTTTTGATTTCTTCAAGAGCTCCCATATAAATCTTGCGGTTGCCCAAAGGACACTTTATCAGCATATTACATTTCCAGCCTTCTTTTGAAATGTTTGAAGGTATTTGCTGGATCGGTAATATGTTTTCTTCATGGCATTTACCTGTCAGTGCTATAAAACCTGCTTTCCAGTATAAAGCACCTTTTTCTGCTTCTCCCCGGATCTTTGAATCAAATACCAGAAGAATCAGATCGCAAAAAGGCGGGTAACCCATATATTCTCTTAATTTTATTTCTGTGTCATAAAATTTCCTGTAGTCCTGGGCTGCTGCTGCACAAACAGCATAGTTTTCGGGTGTGTATGTCTGGATGATCACTTTTCCCGCTTCGGTCCCTCTCCCGGCTCTTCCCGATGCCTGTATCATAAGCTGAAAAGCCTTTTCGGCAGATCGGAAATCGGGTATATTCAGGGAAACGTCTGCGGAAATGATCCCTACCAGTGCCACATTTGGATAGTCCAGTCCCTTGGCCACTATTTGTGTCCCTGTCAATATGTCTGTATCTCCTTTGCTAAAATCATCCAGTATTTTTTCCATGGAACCTTTTTTTCTTGCCGTGTCCGTGTCCAGTCTTGCAGTTTTGTGCCCGGGGAACAAGCTCTTGACTTCTTCCTCCACTTTTTCTGTCCCCGTGCCAAAATATCTTATATATCTGCTGCCACAGGAAGGGCATACTGAAGGCACGGCTTCTTCGTATCCGCAATAATGGCATTTGATCCTGTCTTTTTCTTTATGGTATGTGAGAGATATACCGCACTCACGACATTGCATCACATGTCCGCATTCCCGACATGAAATAAAAGTTGAATAGCCCCTCCTGTTAAGGAAAAGGATCACCTTCATGCCGGCTTTGAGAGTTTCATCCATATCTTTATAAAGAGCTCTGCTTATTACAGACTTGTTACCTTCTTTGAGCTCCAGTCTCATATCTGCCACATTTACTCCGGGAAGTGGGGTTTTGTTATACCTCTCGTTCAAAACCAGCCTGCGATATAAACCTTTTTCACTTCTGTAATATGAAACTACTGAAGGCGTTGCACTGCCTAAAATAACCGGTCCTCCATAATATGCGGATCTTTTTATGGCTATCTCAAGGGTATCATATTTTGGAGTCATATCCGACTTATATGTGTCTTCATGCTCTTCATCCATGATGATCGCACCTATGTCTACAACGGGTGCGAAAACTGCAGAACGGGCTCCTATTACTATTCTTACCTCACCTTTTCTTATTCTCTGCCATTCATCGAATCTTTCTCCGGGAGATAGTCTGCTGTGAAGCACAGCTATATTCCCGTTACCGAACCTTCCTATGAATCTTTCTATTATTTGTTTTGTAAGGGATATTTCAGGGACCAGCATTATTGCTGTTTTCCCCAGGGCTATGCAGTTTTGAATGATCTGCATATATATTTCTGTTTTTCCGCTGCCCGTTATACCATGCAGAAGAAAAATCTCGTGTTTGTTTTTGTGAACGGCTTCCTTCAGAGGGTCCAGGGCTTTTTTCTGCTGATCCGTAAGTTCTTTTATGGGCTGGGGCTCTCCTTTTGTATCCTTATGCGGGTTTCTTTTGTGGCCTTTTTTTGATGCACTGCCGGAAGGAGCAAAAAGCCTGATGGCATCCACATACCTGCAAAGATATCTTTTCTTCATCCATATGCAGGTCTTTACTATTTCTTCTGTGAGGGGCTGTTCTTTGTCAGTCTCTTCCACATACTTGATTTTTTTTATGTCTTTGCTTATATCTTCGTGCAGTTTGTCGGATACCTCAAATACCCAGGCCCCTTTCCTTTTGTTTCCTTTTGCAAACGGCACATACACCTTCTGCCCTGCCTTTATATCATCGTTTTCACAAGCATAGGTATAGAAAGTGTCTGTACTGTCGCTTTTATTGTCTATTACCAGATCTACATATTTCATTTCTTGTTTTTATAAAAGGAAAATATTGTTTTTGGAGCATTCTTCCATCATTTCTTCGGGCCATACAGAAACCTGGACTTCTCCTATATGCGCCTTCCTCAGGAAAAACATGCAAAGCCTGCTCTGGCCTATGCCTCCTCCTATTGTGTAAGGCAGTTGCCTGTTTAGTATCGCCTTATGGAAAGGAAGTTCTGCTCTTTCGTTTGCACCATCTTCTTCCAGCTGTCTTGCCATGGCTTCTTCATCCACTCTTATGCCCATGGAAGATATTTCATATGCTGTCTTAAGTATATCGTTCCACAGGATTATATCTCCGTTAAGTTCCCAGTCGTCGTAATCGGGGGCTCTGCCATCGTGTTTTTTGCCGGATCTCAATCTGCCGCCGATTTTTTTGATGAATACCGCTTTTTTCTCTTCTGCTATAGCATCCTCTCTTTCTTTAGGTGTTTTGCCCGGGTACATATCCTCCAGCTCCTGACTTGTTATGAAAAATATTTCATTGGGCATAACTGTTTTGATCTCGGGGTAATGTCTGTTTACGAAATCTCCGAGATTTTTTAATGCATTGTATAATCTGGTCACCGTTTCTTCAAGGTATGTCTCGTTTCTGTCTTCTTTCAGTATGACTTTTTCCCAGTCCCACTGGTCAACATATATAGAGTGCAGGTTATCAAGTTCCTCATCTCTTCTTATGGCATTCATGTCGGTATATATACCATGCCCCGGTTCAATACCGTATTTGCCCAGGGCCATTCTCTTCCACTTGGCCAGTGACTGTACCACCTCCACTTTTTTTTCTTTCATGTCCTTGAGAGTAAAATCGACAGTTCTTTCGATGCCGTTCAGATTGTCGTTGAGCCCGCTCTCCGGACTCACAAAAAGAGGTGCAGAAACACGTCTTAGATTTAATCCGTAAGCCAGTTCGTCCTGGAAAAAATCCTTTATTTTTTTTATTGCTCTCTGGCTCTCCATATAATCGATCATTGGCGTATATCCTTCAGGTACCGTTAACTTTGACATATTCTACCTCTCTTTCTTTTTTGAGTATTCACACCCACAGTAATCCTGTCTGTATAATCCGTATATTTTTGAAAGTTTTATGCTTCTTGTATATCCGTTGTTTTTTTTAAAATCCTTATCCAGGAATCCCACATTATACATCAGGGCAGTTCTCTTTCCTATATGGCTTATGGCATCATAGTCCTTGTGAGGACTTACGCTTAATGTGGTGGCAAACATATCAAAACCTAAGATTTTTGCGGTTTCAGCAGTTTTTTCAAGCCTCAGTGCAAAACACTGCTGACATCTTCTGCCTCCTTCAGGTTCACTGCTAAAGGCCACCGCCACCCGGTAAAAAGCTCTTACATCATATGGTCCTTCCACAAACCCCACTTTACAGGGTATGGCCGGGTCATCATTATATCTTTTTACAAAGTCCATCTGTGCTTTTTTTCGTCTGATATATTCTTTTTCGTCAGTTATGTTCGGATTGTAAAAAAAGACCGTTATATCATAATCGGGACACAGCCGCTCTATAACAGCTGTACTGCAGGGTCCGCAGCAACTATGAAGAAGCAGTGACGGTTTTGCTTTGTTTTTTTCTATTTCACCTACACTGACGTAATTCAATGTACATTCTTTGACCACAGGTATATTGTCTGAAAGAGGCTCCGTCTTTTTTACGCCCTTCATCTTAAGGTTCCTTTCCTGAAACTTTTCTTCACATTATCAAAAAAATATTATACCATATTATAGTAGAAAAAAGCATAAATACCTGCCACTTTATTACAAAAGGATATCTGAAAATGATAAATAACAATGGCTCCACAAATGGCGCTGTGCCGTCATATTCTTTTGAAAACCATGTTTTCAATTCAATAAGTTCTTACCTTAAAACCCGATTCGGAGGCAAAGTAATAAAACTTTCCATCGATGGCGGTTTTACCTGTCCCAACAGAGACGGTACCAAAAGTGTCGGCGGATGTATATTCTGCTCTGCCGGAGGCTCCGGAGAATTATCCGGTGACTTGCCGGAGCAGATCCGGCTTCTTTCAAAAAAATGGCCGAAAGCAAGGAACTATATAGCATATTTTCAGGCCCACACATCTACCTATGCCCCTGTGGACATTCTTCGCAAAAAGTTCAACCAGGCTCTTGATCATCCGGTAGTCCTGGGTCTGGCCGTTGCCACAAGGCCCGACTGCCTTTCCGGGGATGTCCTGGATTTTCTCTCTGAAATCAACGAAAAAACCTTTCTTTGGGTGGAATTGGGACTTCAGACAATTCACGAAAAAACAGCTGAAACAATAAATCGCTGTTATCCTCTTTCATGTTACGACTCTGCCATATCAGCCCTTTCCCAACGGGATATAAAGGCAGTCACACATCTTATACTTGGTCTTCCCGGAGAAAACAGAGAAGACATGCTTTCTTCCGTAAGATATGTATGCAGGCCTTTACACAGAACGGACAAACCGGTCACGAGGGAAGAGCATATATTCGGTCTTAAACTTCATCTTATGAATGTGGTATCAGGTTCCCCCATGGAAAAACTTATGCCGGAATATGTTCCCTTTGATTCCTTGAACGAATATATTTCACTGGTATGTGACATACTTGAAACGATTCCTCCGGAGATAACAATACACAGGCTTACGGGTGATGTCCCAAGAAAGTTGCTTATTGCTCCCAACTGGAGCTATAAAAAAAGAACGATCCTTAACGGGATAATGAATGAAATGTCCAGGCGAGGCAGTTGGCAGGGATGTCGGATATAGAAAACTGTCTTCTCAGAAGACAGTTTTTGTTATTTTTTTTGTTTCATTTCGGGTCCCAGCCTGCCGTCATTGTAGTGCTTTCTGCAAAGGGGCACATACATGTCCATGCCTCCTACCATTATCTGCTTACCCTCCTTGACCATTTTTCCGTCGACGACTCTGGCAACCATGGTAGCTTTACGGCCACACCAGCATATGGTTTTTATTTCTTCTATTTTGTCTGCATATACAAGCATATAATATGATCCCTCGAAAAGCTCATTTCTAAAATCGTTTTTTAATCCGAAGGCCAGTACGGGTGTATCGCAGCTGTCCACTATTTCCACCAGTTCCTGAACATGATGTTTCCTTAAGAACTGACATTCATCAATTAGGACGCAGTCAACTTTTTCTCTGGCATTTTCTTTCATGAAAAGCTCAAGTATATTGGTTTCATTCCCTATGGGTATCGCTTCTCTCTGAATGCCTATCCTTGAAGTTATGACACCTGTCTCATGTTTGTCACCAACAGCCGGACTCATCACAAGGACCCTTTTGCCCCTCTCTTCGTAATTGTAGGCGACTTTTATAACTTCTATGGATTTTCCCGCATTCATAGTGCTGTATTTGTAAAACAGCTGTGCCATAGTTTCCTCCTTTGGGTTTAATACGGTCTGTAAAGTTAAGAATGAAAAATGAGGCACCAACCCTTTGTGATACAAT
>DAIMEC010000061.1:0-6096 GCA_036725465.1 Bacillota bacterium
TTTGTTATCGTAGAGCATATTTCTTCATACCCTCCTCCGTCAATATAGGTTATTGCGGCCCCGCTGCCACATGCGGCACTGACTGCACCGCAAAATGCAGAAAGCTTTCCTATGTGGTTTTTAATATGTATAGAAACAAGGTTACTGATCGCCAGGGCCCTGTAGAGTTTTTCTTCATCCGCACAAAGCTCGGCAGCATACTCGGCTACCGGAACAGTCACCGTAATACCCTGATTACCGCTGCCTGAATTTATTACAACGGGCAGAGAACTTCCTCCCATTCGGGCATCTGAACCTGCAGCAGTCTTTGCTTTGGCTCTGGTTTTTATGTCGTTGCCACAGGTCTTTAGCAGTGTTCTGCCCACGGAAGCACCATAGGGCTTTCTTAAACCTTCATCTGCTATGGCCGTATTTACTGAAAGCTGCAGTTGCAGAAGACATTTCAGATCTGCAATATCAGCTTTTTTGGCAAAATCAAGAATGCCGTTTATACTTAGGTTGGTTTTATTTTTGTTACTGTTCTCGTTTTTATTTTTTCCATTTTCCGTTTTTCTGTTTGTTTGATTATCAAGGATGATCTTGTCATTGTACTGAATCAGAACTATGTTGGTATGACTTCCGGCAATGACTACGGTTGCAGTATCATTCTTTTCTTTTGCTATAGCCTCAATATACAGACTGCCTTCGCCTTCTTTGAGATGGACATGACAAAATTCTGATTTAAGAAGTGCAGATGCTTTTTTGATATGCTTCTCTTCAACATTCTCAAGAATACTGAGCTTTTTATCGGTGTTTCCCACCAGGGTGCCGAGAACTGCGGCCGAATCGACGCCTTTCAGTCCTCCTGAATTTGGGACAATTACACCCTTTACGTTTTTTATTATATTTCCGCTGCATTTTATATCAAGACGGTCAGGGAATCTTCCTAAAACAGTTGTCGCTTCTGCAGAAGCGTAGGCTACTGCCCCGGGTTCCGTACATCCCAAGGCCAGAGAAAGATCGTTTTTCAGGATGCTTATATAATACTCATAAGTCTCTTCATTTAAAGGTTTTTCGGGCATGGCTGTTTATCCTCCTTAAGAATACTACTGATAATACCAGAAATAATATTAAATGTCAAAACCATATTTACAAGCACATCCGCATTTGTTATACTTATCCTGTTACCCGGAGGATCAGAAATGATGAAGGAAAAGACTCTAAAAGAAAAAGTTTATTCTCTGATATTCGACAGTATCATAAAAGGCAAATATCCTCAAGGGACCATTCTCAGCGAAAAGGCCCTTACAGAGAAGTATAAAGTCAGTAAATCTCCCGTAAGGGAGGCGCTTGTGGAGCTCTGCAAAGAAGGTGTACTAAAAAGTCTTCCCCGCTACGGATATGAAGTAGTGCGGCTTACAAAACAGGATATAGAAGATATCCTGGATTTCAGGATCATACTTGAGGGTGGAGCTTTGAGGGAGAGCATATCCGGCATAGGCAAGGAACAAACTGATCAGCTGGAAGAAATAGATAAACTGTGCACCTGTGAAAAAGCAAAGGATGATTTTTGGACACACTGGGAGTGCAACAAGGAATTCCATCTGAAACTGATGTCTTTTTACAGCAATGAATTCTCATATAACGTTTTGAAAAGAGCAATGGATACCCTTACGAGGGCTTATGCACAACATTACTGGAACAAATGGGACAATATTTCATTTCCAAGAGATACAAAAGCCCATATAAAAATAATCAGGTGCATCAAGAAGAAAGACCTGGAGGGAGCCATACATTTTCTCAAAGAGGACATAGAACATTTTGGCATATAACAGAAAAAGATGATGTGGCACATGGGGTGCCTTATCATATAAGCGGTTCTGCCGCAAAAAAAAGAAAGGAGAGAAAATGGAATACGGAATTATTTGTGTATTGCCGGTACTTACCATTCTGGTCATAGCTGTCAGCACCAGGCGGACATTGTTTGCGATGGTATGCGGACTTTCAGTTGCCGCAATAATACTGGCTGGCAAAATAACAGGTTTCGTGGGGACATGGTTCAATTATCTTTATGTTTCCATGACTAACGAGACCCTTCAGTGGCTCGTTCTTGTAATCGCCATGTTCGGTATGCTGATAATGCTTTTTGAGCGTTCAAACGCGGTAAAGGATTTCGGTTTCTGGGCAAGCAGATTCATCAAGACGAGAAAACAGGCACTGTTCGGCACTGCCATACTTGGTGTAATAATCTTCCTTGATGATTATCTCAATAACCTGGCTGTGGGTACCACAATGAAAGGTATGACGGACAGGCTCAGGATACCAAGAACACAGCTGGCTTATGTGGTAAACAGTGTGGCGGCACCAGTTTGTGTACTTGTACCTCTTTCTTCATGGGCAGTATATTTTTCTGCACTTATGAAGGAGGAGGGGGTCCTGGTCAACGGTTCAGCCATGAGTGCATATATTCAGGGCATACCCCTTACTTTTTATGCATGGCTGGCAGTTTTGGTTGTGGTGCTTCAGATCATAGGCATAATACCTAAGATGGGAGCAATAAAAAAAGACACAATAAGAGCCGAGGAAACAGGAGACGTTTTCCCACTGGGTACTGACAAGGAATTGATTGAATCGGCAAGAACGGATGAAATGCCCGAGGGGTACAAACCTCATCCATGGAACTTCCTGATACCTCTTATAGGTATGATAGCCATCACTCTCCTGACAGGTACAGATGTACTTATGGGAGCTTTCGGAGGAGTCGTAATATCCTTTATACTTTATCTTGTTCAGAGGATAATGAAATTCAAGGAACTTCTGACAGCATGCTTCGATGGGATCATGTCCATGGGATTCGTAATGGTCCTTTCTGTACTGGCTTTTGCTGTGCAGGCAGCCAATACAGATCTTGATCTTGCAGGATACATAATATCGATAACAGAACCCATAATGAAGGGCGGGTTCCTGCCTGTTGTAGTATTCCTGGTATGCGGCATATATGCCTACGCCACAGGATGCTTCTGGGATCTGGCGGCAATAATACTGCCTCTGGTCGTACCTTTGGCACATGCTGTGGGATGCGATCCCATACTGGCATGCGCTGCAGTATTTTCCGGTGCTGCATTCGGAAGCAATACCTGTCTTTACGGAGACGGAGTGATCCTTTGTTCACAGGGATGTCAGATAAAAGCCATAGACCTTATGATGGCAACTCTGCCCTATGCCCTTATTGCGGGCGGCGGTTCAGCTATCCTGTACCTTATATTCGGATTTATTCTATAGTATGGCAGAGGTGATAATATGACAAAATATAGTTCACTGCAGATATCATTATATAATCTGGACAATGCTTTTGGTGTTTCAGGAGACGAGACCGAAGTGGCCGGTGTGCTTTGCAAAGAAATGGAAGGCCTTTATGATGAGCACTTTGAAGATGCCATGGGCAACCAGTATTTTGTAAGATACGGCAGAGATAAAGACAGAAAGATACTTTTTTCGGCCCATATGGATGAAATAGGCTTTATAGTCAATTATATCGAAGATAACGGGCTTATAAGGTTTCTGCCTGTGGGATACCATGATGACAGAAATGCAGTCAATCAGGATATGATCGTAATGACCGACAGCGGCAAAAAAGTCATGGGTGTTACCGGTGCCAAACCTGCCCACATAATGACTGCCGAAGACCATGAAAAAGTTCAGAAGATCGAAGATCTTTTCCTGGATGTGGGTACAACCAGCCGCGAAGAGACCCTTGCTCTGGGCATCAATATGGGTGATTATATAGGATTTGCACGAGAAGGTTATGTGCTGAACGGCGGAAAATATTATACAGGCAAAGCAGTAGATGACAGATCCGCTTGTGCAGTTATGGTCGAAGTTTTAAAGCGCCTTAAAGGAGAAGATATCGAGCCTACAGTAGTAATGGTGGGTTCTGTGCAGGAAGAAGTGGGCTTAAGAGCGGGCGTACCTATTATGAACAACATAGATCCCGAGGTGATGATAGCTCTGGATGTTACGCTGACAGGTGATACACCGGGTGTCCCCATTGAGAAATGTTCTCAAAAAATGGGGGAAGGTCCGGGTGTGAAATATTATGACTGGGATCCCGACAGAGCTATGGGCAACAATGTCAGCAGAAAAGTAACAAGGGCAATAATAAAAACAGCGGAAAAACATGGGATACCCTTCCAGAGAGAAGTATTCATAGGAGGAGGAACAGATGCATGGCAGGCACCTATGGTGGGCAAGGGATATCTTGCGGGTGGTATATGCATCCCGCAGAGATACATGCATACTGCAGTAGGAACTATTCATATGGACGATCTGGAAAATACCGTAAGGCTTACAGAGCATTTCATTAGAGAATATAAAGGACTGTAAGAAACCGAAAATATCAACAACCAAAGGCCTCCTTTAAAAGGAGGCCTTTATAAATATTGAAAAAACTCCTGCAGGGCTTTATAATCAATCTATAGTAGTTATTTAACAGGAAACGGAGACAAGAAATGAGCAAAGAATGTACACATGAATGTTCATCCTGCAGCAGTGACTGCAGTGAAAGGACAAAGGAGCAGACAGATTTCAGAGAAAAACCCCATGAGCTTTCAAACATCAAAAATGTTATAGCTGTTGTAAGCGGAAAAGGCGGTGTGGGAAAGAGCATGGTGACATCCCTTATGGCGGCAAATATGAAAAGAGAAGGATACAAAACCGCTGTACTGGATGCAGATGTCACAGGACCTTCCATCCCCAAGATGTTTGGACTAAAAGAAAAAGCTGCAGCCCGGGGAGAAGCGATGCTGCCGGTAAAGACGGCGGGAGGCATACCTGTTATGTCTGTTAATCTTATACTTGAAAATGATACGGACCCCGTGATATGGAGAGGTCCCCTGATAGCAGGTATGGTAAAACAGTTATGGACTGATGTTATCTGGGGAGATATAGATTATATGTTCATCGATATGCCGCCCGGAACTGGAGATGTGCCTCTTACAGTTTTCCAGTCACTGCCGGTAAACGGAATAATAGTTGTGACTTCACCTCAGGAACTGGTGGGAATGATAGTCGAAAAGGCCGTTAGAATGGCTGAAATGATGAATGTCCCCGTATTAGGAATAGTAGAGAATATGAGTTTTTTCCAATGTCCCGACTGCGGGAGCCGGCATAATATATTCGGAGAAAGCAGGACTGAAGAAACAGGAAAAAGATTTGGAATAAAAACTATCAGCAGAATTCCTGTTGATCCCAAAATGGCATCGGCGGCAGATAATGGAAAGATAGAAGTGTTACGCACCGATGAACTTGATGAAATGATAAAAATGCTCATTGAAAAGGATAAAACCGATGAAAAATGAAAAACTTCAAGAAATGGGCTTCGCTAACATAGACGCATACAGAGCAGAAAGGACCGGAGCGCCGGAAGCTGTTTTCTGCCCCGGCAAAAAACCCGAGCAGATAGCAGAAATAATGAAGACCCTTACAGGAGAAAACGAAGACAACATAATAGCAACCAGGGCAACAGAAAAGGATTATGCCGCAGTAAAAAAGCTTCTGCCGGGAGCAGTATATTTTGAAGAGGCGGGGGTAATAGCAGCAAAAAGAAACGGGTCACCCGCCGGAAAAGAAAAATCGGGATCCGGTACTGTCTGTGGAAGCCATGTGCAGTCAACAGTAGCAGTTGTCACAGCCGGGACAGCCGATATTCCTGTTGCCGAAGAGGCGGCGGTTGTTACAGAGCTTTTGGGGAATCACGCAGACAGGATATATGATGTGGGTGTTGCCGGTATACACAGATTATTTGATAAGATCGAAAGAATAAGAAATGCTGATACGGTTATAGTTGTAGCGGGTATGGAAGGAGCTCTGGCAAGTGTTGTGGGAGGGCTGGTTGAAACACCTGTTATAGCAGTTCCCACAAGCATAGGCTACGGTGCAAATCTGGAAGGACTTTCCGCATTGCTTTCCATGCTTTGCAGCTGTGCGAACGGAGTTGGTATAGTTAATATCGACAATGGCTACGGTGCAGCCTGTCTTGCTTATAAGATACTCAGAAGGAGAGAAAATGCATGAGCTCAGCGTTATGATGGAAGTAGTAAAAACGGTGGAAGAAGAGGC
>DAIMEC010000062.1:0-6022 GCA_036725465.1 Bacillota bacterium
TGACCTGGCCGATACAGAATTTTCTTTTGGAAGCCTATGAAATCGGCTATCTGCAGACACTGGTTTTTATACTTGTGATCGCTTCGCTGGTGCAGCTGGTGGAGGTCGTTTTAAAGAAGCATGTGCAGTCACTGTACAAATCTCTGGGCATTTTTCTTCCTCTTATAACTACAAACTGTGCTGTTCTTGCGGTGACGATAATGAATATAGATGAGGGATATACATATGCCGAGGCGCTTTTCAATGCCCTTGGCGCAGGATTGGGGTTCCTTCTGGCGATGGTGCTTTTTGCGGGACTCCGGCAAAAGCTTGAAGAGAGCCAAATGGTTCCGGCACCCTTCAAAGGGATACCCATAACCCTTATAACCGCTTCGATCCTGTCACTTTCATTTATGGGATTTGGTGGCATAGTTGATGGTATATTTGCTTAGAAAGGAGACATCATGGATATAGTAATACCGGTATCGATAGTAGCTTTAATAGGCCTGATAGCCGGAATAATACTGACAGTAGCGGCAAAACTCATGCATGTTTCTGTCAATGAAAAAGTCGAACAGATAAGGGACGAACTTCCCGGAGCCAATTGCGGAGCCTGCGGATTTGCCGGATGCGATGATTATGCCAGTGCTTTAGTCATGAAAGAGGGGATAAGTACCTCGGCATGCCCTGTGGGCGGAGCTTATCTTTCTATAGCAATAGCAAGAATACTGGGAGTTGAATCTGAAGCTGCGGAGCCGAAGATCGCCACTGTACTTTGCAGAGGCAGTTCGGATGCCATAAGAAGAGTTATGAAGCATGATAAAGAATGGAGCTGCAGGGCGGCCATACAGCTTTATGGTGGACAGATGGAGTGCAGATATGGCTGTTTGGGTCTTGGAGACTGTGTTCAGGCATGTCCTCACGGTGCAATCAAAATAGTAAACAGACTGGCGGTGGTGGACAAAGAAGCATGTGTCGGCTGTGGCCTTTGCGCAAAAGCATGTCCTAAAAATGCGATTGAAATGAGAGAAGAAAGCAAGAGGATATATATCGCCTGCAAATCTTTGGACACGGGTCTTTTTACTATGAAAGCCTGTGAAGAAGGATGTATTGGCTGCAAAAGGTGTGTTGATGTCTGCAGGTTCGACGCAATAAAAGTTGAAAATAATCTGGCAAAAATAGATTACGACAAATGTAAGATGTGTGGCATGTGTGTAAAGGAATGTATAACGGGAGCGATAATAGATCTAAGAAAAAAACAAAAGAAGCAATAGAAGAAAGAAACAATATATCAAATCAAAAGCAGGGGCTCAGACCCGGATGCATTCATAAAAAACCGGCGTGGTAATAAAAGGATCAGTTTACGGAAATGAAGGGAAACTGACCCTTTTTATTATTGCATAAGCTACTGTTCCTATTACGGCACCGCTTAGTATTCCGGAAATCATTAGAGCCGGCAGATAAACAAAGACTTGAGGGGTAGATACTATGAGAGCCGCCATAATAAGCTGACCCAGATTATGAAATACACCTCCCGCCATGGAAACACCTACTACAGAGAACTTTCCTGTTTTCATAAGACCGTACATTACAAAAATACTCAAGAAAGCGCCGGCCAGAGAATAGAGGGTGCCGAACATACCGGTGAAAAGAAGCCCTGCAGCCAAAACACGAACGATGTTTATGAAAGCAGCATCGGCAAATCCCAGCTTGTAAAGAGCTGTCAGGATGACCAGATTTGCCAGACCCAGTTTTATTCCCGGTACAGCGACAAAAAAAGGTATAAGAAATTCGATATAAGAAAAAACAAGAGCCAAAGCAGCCATTCCGGCAATGAAGGTTATTCTGTACGCTGTAATTTTTTTATTTTGATATTTCATCATAGTTTTTGTCTTTTCCTTCGATCTTCACTATCAACTTGTTTGGCAGACACACTATGCTTTCGGATGTCTTTGATATTTTACCCTGGTGTATGCAGTCTTTGCCCGGACAGTTTGAACTTATCATGCCTGCCTCTCCGCCCTTTATAAGGATCTTATTCACATGACCGTTTGACACGACGGTTACAGTCCTGTTTTCATAAAGGCTGTATATTCCAAAAATACGGCCTTCAGAAATAATGACAGCCTTTTCTCCCTTTGCCGGAGATATACTGCCAATGATAAGAGAAGCCGTGATGCCGGCAAATAAAATTATGGCTGCCAGGATAATATCCGCTTTTTTCAACATTTGTATCATACCGTTTTATTATTGAGACTTCCAGGAAATCAGTATATCAGAAGAAGGCAGATACTGCCACAAATTGTACTGAATTGTATATTGTATTATTTTTAGTACAATATTGACACTTGCATAAGTATGCGATAAAGTATATCTATTAATAGTGGCGGTAAAGGCTTCTTTTTGTTTATCGGAAGAAATCGCTGAATGGTAAAAGCCATGGGGTGCCGCCCGGACAGGAGGAAAATATGTCAAGCAAAAAAATGAAAACAATGGATGGTAATACAGCAGCAGCGTATGTTTCATATGCTTTTACGGATGTTGCTGCGATATACCCGATAACACCGTCTTCGCCAATGGCTGAAGTAGTAGATGAAATGGCGGCGCACGGGGCAAAGAATATATTCGGACAGGAAGTAAAGGTAGTTGAGATGCAGTCGGAGGCCGGAGCGGCAGGCGCTGTTCACGGATCTCTGGCAGCAGGAGCTTTAACGACCACATATACAGCATCACAGGGTCTTTTGCTTATGATACCAAATATGTACAAAATTTCCGGCGAACTTCTGCCGGGAGTTTTTCATGTTTCAGCAAGGACTCTTTCCACCCATGCACTTTGCATATTCGGTGATCAGTCCGACGTAATGGCAACCAGGCAGACGGGATTTGCCCTTTTGTGCTCTTCTTCGGTACAGGAAGTAATGGATCTGGCCGGCGTAGCTCATCTTTCTGCAATAAAAGGGAAAGTACCCTTCCTTCACTTTTTTGACGGATTTCGTACATCAAATGAATTGCAGAAGATAGAGACCATTGATTATGAAGATTTTGCAAAGATGGTAGACATGGAGGCGGTACAGAATTTCAGAGATAATGCCCTTAATCCGGAGCATCCCGTTATAAGGGGGACAGCTCAGAACCCGGATATATTTTTCCAGCAGAGAGAAGCATCCCAGAGATACTATGATGAGCTTCCCGAAACAGTTGCGGAGTACATGAAGCAGATATCGGATCTGACAGGAAGGGAGTACAAACCTTTTGACTATGTTGGAGCGCCGGATGCGGAAAATATTATAATCGCAATGGGCAGTGTATGTGAAACTGCCGAGCAGACAGTGGAAGCGCTGATGGAAAAGGGAGAAAAAGTCGGGTTGGTCAAGGTGAGGCTATACAGACCCTGGGCCCCTGAATATCTAAGGGAAGTAATGCCGAAGACAGTAAAAAAGATCGCTGTTCTTGACAAGACAAAAGAACCGGGAGCTTTGGGTGATCCTCTCTATATGGATATTAAAACCATGTACTACAACGAGAAAAATCCTCCCGAAGTTTATGGCGGCAGATACGGTCTTGGATCCAAAGACACAACGCCGGGTCAGATCGCCGCTGCGTTTCAGAACCTGAAGCAGCAGCAGCCAAAAGATCAGTTTACTATAGGTATCAAGGATGACCTTAATAACAGTTCTCTGACTGATCTGGAAATAAAAACGGATGATGAAGACACTGTAAGATGCAAGTTCTGGGGACTGGGTTCCGATGGAACAGTTGGCGCCAACAAGCAGGCCATAAAGATAATCGGAGATGATACAGATATGTATGCTCAAGGATATTTTGCCTATGATTCCAAAAAATCCGGCGGCGTGACCATTTCTCATCTGAGATTCGGAAAGAACAGGATAAAATCGACATACCTTATAACAGAAGCTGATTTTATCGCATGTCACAATCAGGCTTACGTGCATCAGTACAATATACTGAAAGGACTTAAAAAGGGCGGCATTTTCGTTTTAAACTGTATATGGAATGAAGAAGAACTGGACAGGGAACTGCCTGCTTCGATGAAGAGATATTTAGCCGGAAACGACATAAAATTCTATACGATAAATGCCACAGAGATTGCTGAAAGAATAGGACTGGGAAACAGGATAAACATGGTCATGCAGGCTGCGTTTTTTAAGCTGACTAATGTAATACCAATAAATGAGGCTGTCAGATATCTAAAGGAATCCATTGAGAACGCCTATGGTCTCAAGGGCGAAAAGATCGTAAAGATGAATCAAGATGCAGTGGATGAAGGGACAAGCAGTCTTCATGAAGTAGATGTGCCGAAGAAATGGGCAGAGGCTACGGATACAGACGGGAAGGCCAAGCAGATGCCTGAGTTCATTGAGAAAATACTTATACCCATGAACAGGCAGGAGGGAGAGGATCTGCCCGTGAGTGCTTTTGAAGACATGGCAGACGGAACTTTTCCTTCGGGAACAGCAGCCTACGAAAAAAGAGGAGTTGCGGTACATGTTCCTAAATGGCATCCCGAAAACTGTATACAGTGTAATCAGTGCTCATTCGTTTGCCCACATGCTTCAATAAGACCGGTACTTCTTAATGAAGAAGAAAAAGCAAAGGCACCTGACGGCTTTGAAACGAAAAAGGCCATAGGAAAGGGAATGGAAGGCTACGAATACAGGATACAGGTAAGTCCCCTGGACTGTCTCGGATGTGGAAACTGTGAGGATGTGTGTCCTGCCAAAACCAAAGCACTGACCATGGAAACCATTGAAAGTCAGGGAAAAGAAGCGGCAAACTGGACTCATGCCATGAGCATACCGGTGAAAGATGAAATCATGTCAAAAACATCCGTAAAGGGAAGCCAGTTCGCCATGCCATATCTGGAGTTTTCCGGTGCATGTGCAGGATGCGGGGAAACGCCTTATATAAAAGTGGTAACACAACTTTTCGGAGACAGGATGATGATCGGGAATGCCACCGGCTGTTCATCTATTTGGGGAGCCTCGGCACCTTCGATTCCTTACTGCAAGGATGCCAACGGCAGAGGACCTTCCTGGGCAAATTCTCTGTTTGAGGACAATGCCGAATACGGTCTGGGTATGGCCATAGGTGTTCGTCAGATAAGAGAAAAGATAAGAGACGATCTTAATGCAATAGCGAATTATACAAGCAAAGAAAATGTCATCGAAGCATGCAGAGATTGGATAGAAAACATGGAAAACGGCACTGACAGCAGAAAGGTAAGCGACAGGCTGATGGATGTGCTTTCCGGAGAAAATCTTTGTCCCCACTGCAGAAAACTGGCGGATGAAGTCATGAACAAAAAGGATTTCCTTGTAAAAAAATCCGTATGGGCTCTTGGCGGAGACGGCTGGTCATACGACATAGGTTATGGAGGAGTGGACCATGTTCTGGCTTCGGGAGAAGATATAAACATACTGGTATTCGATACAGAAGTATATTCAAACACAGGAGGACAGTCATCAAAAGCAACGCCTACTGCGGCTGTGGCAAAGTTTGCCGCGTCCGGCAAAAGGACCAAAAAGAAAGACCTGGGTATGATGGCCATGACTTACGGGTATGTATATGTGGCTCAGGTGGGCATGGGCGCCGATAAGAATCAGTTCATGAAAGCTGTTATCGAAGCAGAAAAATACAAGGGACCTTCCCTTATCATATGCTATGCCCCGTGTATTAGTCACGGCCTGAAAAAAGGCATGGGAAAAACTCAGGAAAATACAAAAGAAGCAGTTGAATGCGGATACTGGCAGCTGTACAGATATGATCCTCAGCTCACTGAACAGGGCAAGAACCCGTTTATACTTGACAGCAAAGAGCCCAACGGCAAGTTCAGAGAATTTATTATGGGCCAGGTGAGATACACTTCTCTGTCAAAGGAGTTTCCGGATATCGCAGAAGAACTGTTCCAGAAGACCGAAAAAGATTCAATGGAAAGATACAGCAAATATAAGAAGATGGCAGAATAGGCCTTTGTGCTGAATACACAAAAAAACATGATGATAATGACTTGTCAAAGTCATGT
>DAIMEC010000063.1:0-6006 GCA_036725465.1 Bacillota bacterium
CGTTGGTCTTTGTGGCTACTTCTTTTACCAGCTGTGCTCCCATGTTTTCAACGGGATCATCCAGTTCTATTTCTTTGGCTATGGTAACGCCGTCATTTGTTATCATGGGCGCTCCGAATTTCTTGTCAAGGAGTACGTTCCTGCCCTTGGGGCCCAGTGTGATCTTTACTGTATCGGCCAGTTTGTCA
This sequence comes from Bacillota bacterium, assembly GCA_036725465.1. Lineage (GTDB taxonomy): Bacteria > Bacillota > Clostridia > Peptostreptococcales > Anaerovoracaceae > UBA1422. The sequence goes on from DAIMEC010000063.1 coordinate 189, forward strand.
ACACCTTCCATAAGTTTTTTTCTGGCGTCTTCGCCATAATATAGTTCTTTTGCCATTGTTTATCCCTACCTTTCTTATTTGTCTACTTTAGCCAATACATCTTTCTGGCTTAAGATCGTGTATTCTTCACCGTCGTATTTAACTTCTGTTCCTGCATATTTCGAATAAAACACCATGTCGCCTGCCGCCAGTTCCATCTTTTCTTCTTCTGTTCCGGGGCCGACTGCAACTACCTCTGCCATTTCAGGCTGTTCCTTTGCCTGCCCTGTCAAAATAATGCCGCTCTGTGTTTTTTCTTCGGCTTCAAGTTTTTTGATTACAACTCTGTCTCCTAATGGTTTGATTCCAAAACTCATTGTCTCTACCTCCACGTATAGTATATTGTTAGCACTCATCAATTTTGAGTGCTAAATCTATTCTACTCGTTTCCTCTTCGATGTCAATACTTTTTTCAAAAAAAATTTTTGTTTTTTTGTGGATGGGTCCTTTTTTTTGCATCACGACTCCAAAAAACAAGCTGCCACCCGTCTTTTTTACCTTGACGGATGGCAATTTTGACTTTACGACCTTGATTTTGGCATTCAGTCCTGTTTTTCTGTAAAATTGTTCCTGAAAGAGGAGCTGTTTAAGAGTTCAGAGACATTATTATAGTTGTAGAATCCCGCTATGCTGTAATTACCGGAGGTATTCACATATATCCTGCCATCGATGCTAAGGACCTTGCCCCTCCAAAGACCCTGAGGATTATCTTCATAAGAGATATCGACACCGTAGAATACGACGCTGGTCCTGTTTCCCAGATAATAGGGTCTCCAGTACATGGTTTTTCCTTCAAATCCGGTGCCGGAAAGGACATCTCCGTTCACCTCAGGAAGTCCACCGTATTCTTCGTACACAGATCTTATTACATCGCTCCTGTCCCATCCTGTATAGGCGGCGGCTATTCTTTTGGATATGGCTTCGAAAACTGAAAAATCATCTGTCTCCGGTACGCATCCGCAAAGAAATTCGCCCTTGGGGCTGTTGTTTTTATATGTGAAACGGAATCCGTAGGGTTGTCCGTGGACCGGACATATTATGGATCCTTCATAGTACTTGTTGTCAAGCATATACTGTGCCACATCCTGCCCTGTTATGGCGATCACCTCATCTTCTGAAGTGCATTCTCTGATCTCATCATCATAATGATACATGGCCAGGAATTTCTGTGACAGCTCTGCCCTCTGCACCTTGCACCGGGTGACCTTGGTCTTGTCCACATAAGCCGCATAGGAAGGTACCAATATGGCGGCTAATATAACAAGGATCACTAAAACTATGATGACCTCCACTAAGGTAAACCCTTTTTTGTTTTTTGTTTTTTTTGATTTTCTTAGATCTTGCATATTAATATCCCCTATAAATCAATATGTCCCTCTGCCGTTTTGCTAAAACAGATTTTGTATCCCCATTATAAGGCAGGGCATGAATACTGCCGGTATCATGTTTGCCGCCTTTATTTCTTTGATATCCAGGAAATTGAATCCTATGGCGGCTATTATCAGGCTTCCCGAAGCCCCCATTTCAACTATCATATCAGCAGGCACGAATCCGGCTGCTTTCATGGATACGAATGCTATGAGCCCTTCGTATATAAAGGTGGGCACCGCCGAAAAAGCCACTCCTATGCCCATCTGATAGGCAAAAAGTATACATATGGTGCCGTCAAGTATGGATTTGGCAAAAAGCATTTCATGGTCACCCATAAGTCCGCTCTGCATGGCTCCCACTATGGCCATGGATCCCGTGCAGAATATTATGGTGGCCGATACGAATCCCTTGGTGAAATCGCTGCCGGATCTTCTTTTGCCGGTATGCTCCGGAACAAATTCCGGATCATCGGATTCAAATTCTTCCTGCTTTGAAAGCCCCAGCTTTTTTTCTGTCCATTCTCCCAGCCGGTTCATGGCCCTGTCTATATTTATCGCTTCTCCTATTATGGATCCGATCACCATGCTGAGTATAAGAACGAGACTGTGGGTGCTTTCCATGGCTCCCGATATGCCTATATATATTACTGCCAGTCCGAGGGCTTTCATTATTATCTGCTGTATCCTGTCCGGGACGCTTTCTCCCAGTATTTTTGAAAGCAAAAGTCCTGCCAGTGAACATCCTATTATTGCTGCTGCATTTACAATTGGTCCTAACATCTACCTGCTCTTCTTTTCCTTTCTTTTTTCATCCTTTTTTCTCATGTGATAATAAAGATACTGCTGTGCTATTCCCACATATTCCCCAAAGGTCTCTTCGGCGAAATCGCTCATTCCTTTTATGTCGTCTTCAGCGAAGCCGTAAAGCTCATGCATGACTTTTCTCATCCACACATCCACAGGGAAGCGGTTTTTCTTCCTCAGGGAAAAAAGCAGTATGCAGTCCGCCACCTTCGGCCCCACTCCGGAAAGGTTTTTGATATATGAAAAGCCGTCTTCACAGGAACACTCTCTCAGATCTTCCAGCTTTTCTTTGCCGTCTTCTTTTATTTTTGCCGCTGTTTTTATAAGATAACCGGCCCTGTAGCCCAGTCTGCAGCAGGCCAGATCCTCTTTCGTAAGTGCCGCCAGCACCCGGGGTTCCGGCAGGCTGTAATATTCTTTTCCCCTGCATGTGCCTGCCCTTTGGCCGAAATTCTCCGCCAGGCAGTTTATGCATTTTTTTATTCTGGGTATGTTATTGTTTGATGATATTATGAAGGATACCACCGTTTCCCATGGCTCCTGATCCAGTATCCTTATGCCTTCTCCGCTTTTTATGGCTTCTCCCATGACCGGATCCCTTGATATCAGTTCTTTTTTTATTTTGCCGTAATCCCGGTCAAGATCAAAATACCCCCTCCAGAAAGAAATCTCCTGTTCCTTTTGCAATCCACCGGTCTGACCATTATGCTCTTCTTCCCGGGTCGTTTCTATGGTAAGTGTTCCCGGGCCGAAGGGGTTTTCAGGGTCCTGCGCCTCGAAGTATATCCGGGCTATATTGCCCTTTGCGATGCCCTCATAGCTTCCGTCACTTTGCCTTTCCCATCTGAAACACTGGCCGCAGCCGAATATATGGTCCGGACTGAAGTCTTTTACACCTTCGATGGTTATGGTTTTCATTTAAGTCCTCTTATTTCTATATTTATATGCTTTATGTTGAAAGCCGTCATTTTTTCTATCATTTCTGCGGCTTTTTTCTGCAGTGAAACCGCCGCCGCCGCCGCATGGGAATCCACATGCATGCTGGTCAGCACGGTTATTCGAAGACCGCTCTGTCTTTTGTCTGTCATGACGCGCATGATATCGCTTACTCCCTTTGTCTCACTGCCCACTTTTTCTACTATATCACTTATGACTTTATCTGAGATGATAAAATCTCCCATATAGCTGTATGTGGGTCTGACCACAGACTTCTCACTGAAATCCGCCTTTGTTCCCCATCCTCTGAATATGCGCAGCGGGTCCACAAAATATCCGGAAAATTGTCTTTTTAACTGGAAGGTAGGTACCGGTACCACGTGCTTTCCCTGTCCTTTTCTTTGTTTTACTGCTGTTTCTCTCTCATTTTCAGTGGTTATCTCTTCGATATATACTGTTTCTTCTATCCGGGGAAGCTCCAGTCTATCTACTATTTTCTGTACCATGGTATCGGATGTTCCTATAACCAGTATGCTTTGGGGGTTTATCTCCTTTATTTTTTTTATGACTCTTGCCTTGTGTTCATCGGTATTGAAAAGGGCTGTTTTTATGGCTCCCACTTTTGTGGGCTGCCTTTTGGCTGATATGCCCGTTATGGAATCATTATTATATATGAAAAGTCCGTCATCTATTATGCTCTCGATATCCTTGTCCTTGCAAAGACTCATGGCCTGATAACTTTTGCCTGTTCCGCTTTTTCCCACCAGTGCATAAACTTTCATTTTCTCTTATCCTTTTTCTTTACTTATTGATTTCCCTTTGATATAATTACTCCAGTAAACGATAAACCCTTAAATTCTTACAAGGAGGATTTTAAAATGGCGTACACAATTTCTGACGATTGTATAAACTGCGGTGTATGTAAGGAAGACTGTCCGGTCGATGCCATCACTGAAGGCGAAGAAAAACATGTCATAGACGCAGAAAAATGTATCGACTGCGGAGCATGTGCAGAGAACTGTCCCGTTGATGCCCCGAAACCTGAGTGATCAAACCAGTCAGATATAGCTAATAACCGTTTCCCAAAAGAAACGGTTATTTTTATTGTCAGCTATTCCTTTTTATTCATATGATATGCCAGTGCATGCAGACTGTCAGAAAGATGTACCTGTTCAAGGGCCACATGTCCGGGAACCTCCAGGTCCAGCGGAGCAAAGTTCCAGATCCCCCTGACCCCGGCGAAACACATCTTGTCCGCCACTTCCTGGGCACTGTTTTTGCCGGTGCATATTATGCCTATATCTATATGCTTTTTTTCTATGAATTCAACCATTCCCTCATAATCCATAACTTCAACGTCATGGATCTTTTCGCCGATCAGTTCCGTATTTGTTTCAAATATACCTTCCACAAGAAAACCGGATTTATAGTAACTGGTATAGTTGGCTATGGCTCTCCCCAGATTGCCGGCGCCTGCTATTACCATCCTGTATTTCTTGTCCAGGCCCAGTATAGCGCTTATTTCGTTATAAAGGTCATCAACATTATATCCGTATCCCTGCTGTCCGAATCCGCCGAAATTATTAAGATCCTGCCTTATCTGCGAGGCAGTATACCCTATAAGGCTGCTGAATTCATTGGATGATATTTTTTTTATTCCTTTTTTCTGCAGTTCCCGGAGATATCGCCTGTATCTCGGAAGTCTTCTTATTACTGCATTGGATATCCTGGCTTCTTTTTTCATGTCTATTTGCCCTTTTCTTCAACGAACTTGACCAGATCGCATACGCGCTGGAATTTTTCTGCCTCCTCATCGGGGATCTCGATATTGTATTTCTCCTCAATAGCCATGATTATTTCGACAGCGTCAATGGAATCCGCTTCCAGGTCCTTCATCAGATGAGTTTCCATAGTTACATCTGCCGCGTCGACTTTCAACTGATCGATTATTATTTCTTTTATAGCATCAAAAATCATAGTTTACCTCCATAATAATAGTTTCCCGTTAATTATAGTTTAGGAATCATGGTATTGCAACCATTTTTGATATTTTTTTGTCAGTTCCTCTTTTGCCCTTGAAAGCCTGTTTCCCATGTTTTCAAGGGTTTGAAGGTTTTTTTGTGCTTCTTCCCCGCACATTTGTTTTTCCAGATCCCCGATCTCTTTTTCGAGCATCTCAATTTCCTGTTCTGCAGCTTTTTTCTCTCTTTGTAGCCGTCTTTCTTCTGCCTCCCTTTGCTTGTTCAGTTTTCTTTCTTCTGCAGCATCCGGTATCTTTTCCCTTTTGCCCGGTTTTTCTTCCCGGATGTTTTCCGGGGTGTTTTCTCTGTATTCTCCCTGTATTTTTCTGTCTTTGTTTTTTAGTTCGTCAAGATACTTCCTGCCGGATCCGGTCTCTTGTTTTTTCTCTGCATAATAATCGTAATTCCCCAGGAACTCAACGAATCCCTCATCTGTCAGTTCCAGTATCCTGCCCGGTATCTTTTTCAGGAAATATCTGTCATGGGATATGGCCATTACCGTCCCCGGAAAATCCGCAAGAGCATCCTCGAATATTTCCCTTGAATCTATGTCAAGGTGGTTGGTGGGCTCGTCCAACAAAAGGACATTATCTCCGGAAAGCATTAGTTTGAGCAGTGCCAGCCTGGCTTTTTCACCGCCCGAAAGGG
>DAIMEC010000064.1:0-5917 GCA_036725465.1 Bacillota bacterium
CTGTGTCGTTATTCTACATCAGCTTGGAGGTTTACACAATCTTTGAAACGGTCTCGATTATATAAACATTTTTATATTGTCAACCGAGAAATTTGCTGCGCAGCTTTTTTGCCAGGGAGTTTTCGTTTTTCCCATGATCTTTATTTTTTTGATTTCCCTCTTTTTCTACATGGTTTTGTTTGGAGTTCGCGGCCTTTGCCTTTTCTTCCCTGACTTTTTCTTCTCTGGCTTTTTCTTTTCCTTCTTTGGCTTCCTTGCGGATCTCTTTGCGAGCCTCCTTTTTTACTTCCTTTGCATCCTTTCTTTCTGAAATCGGGATGTAGCTTTTATGTCCTTCCACATTGACATAAGCAGGACGCATAAGACGCTTGCCTGCTATCAGTTCTTCCATCCTGTGGGCAGACCAGCCGGAAAGTCTGGCTGTGGCAAAAAGAGGTGTAGCTATATCTATGGGTATATCGAGGGCATTGTAAACAAAGCCCGAATAAAGATCCACATTGGCAGATATGGCCTTTTCATTTCCCGTTACTTCTGCAAAAAGCTTTGGAGCAATAGATTCTATATGCTCAAAAAGCTCAAACTCATCAAGTATGCCTTTGTTTGCAGCCAGTTCCTTTGCCATCTTCTTGAGCAGTACCGCTCTTGGATCGGAAAGTGTGTATATGGCATGGCCCATACCATAGATAAGACCGCTTCCGTCATTGGCCTGTCCGCGTAGGACCCTGAGAAGATATGCATCGACATCTTTTTTGTTTGTGATATCCCTTACGTGTTTCTTAAGGTCATCAATCATTCCTATTACGGCTATGTTAGCACCGCCGTGTCTGGGACCTTTCAGAGAACCGATGGCGGCAGAAATGGTGGCATATGTATCGGTACCGGAAGAAGAAACAAGGTGTGTGGTGAAGGATGAATTGTTTCCTCCTCCGTGCTCGGCATGGAGCATGAGAGAAAGATCCAGTACTTTGGCTTCCAGCTCTGTATATTCGCCCATTGGACGGATCATGCGAAGAATATTTTCTGCCGTTGAAAGTTCCGGCAGAGGATTATGCAGATGAAGGCTGGCCTTGTCAAAGAAAGAGGCTTTTGCCTGATAAGCATAGGATATCAGAGCCGGGAAATAACCCATAAGGTCTATGGACTGTCTCAAAACATTTATTACAGAAGTATCATCGGGATTCTCATCATAACAGTAAAGAGCCAGTACACTTCTGGCCAGCTTGTTCATGATGCTTCTGGAAGGAGTATTAAGTATCATATCCCGCGCAAAGCCCTGGGGCAGGTCTCGTTTCTCCGAAAGCAAACTTGTGAATTCAGACAGTTCTTTTTTAGTGGGCAACTGGCCAAAAAGCAGCAAATAAGTTACTTCTTCAAAACCAAACCTGTTTTCATTAAGACAGTTTGTTACCAGTTCTTCTATATCATATCCCCTGTAATACAGTTTGCCTTCCAAAGGTATTTTGTTTTTTTCCTCATCGATACGGTATCCTACAACTTCGCTTATTTTTGTCAGGCCGACTATCACCCCAGTCCCGTTGGCATTTCTTAATCCTCGCTTAACGTTGTATTTAGTGTATAAATCAGCGGCGATCTCATTTTTGACCGCTAATTCTTTTGACATTTTTTCTAAATAAGATTTTGGGATACCCGAAGCCGTTTTTTTGCCGGCTGTTATTTTTCTTCCAAAGTTCAACATATCTTCCCCTCCTAACTTCCGGTTTCCTGTGCAATGGTAGCATTATACCATAATAAAGTGATATATAGCAATAAAGTTATACTAAATATATTCTGCATAATGTAAAAAAAGGCCGGCTTATCAGGACTTTTTTGTGTTCATTTCCGTCTGCCGGATATCTCACCAGAACTTCCAAGTCGCCTTCGTCATCTTTCACTATTTCTATTATGATAACAAGTGTTTTTTTCGATTTTGATTATTCCAAAGAAAGAAAAACAGCGTCGGAAAAACCGAACATCTGTTTGCAATAAGTTGTTTAATGTGTTATAATAAGCGCTGTAAATTCTGAAAAGAAACAAAAAGGAAAGCATACAAATGCCGGATTTCAAAGTTGTATCTGATTTCAAAATGACAGGGGATCAGCCCGAGGCCGTAAACAAACTGGCCCGGGGTATTTTTGACGGTAAAAAGCACCAGACCCTGATGGGAGTTACAGGTTCAGGCAAGACCTTTACAATGGCAAACCTTATTGAAAAAGTACAACGTCCCACACTGGTCATCTCCCACAACAAGACGCTGGCGGCTCAGCTTCACGGCGAGTTCAAAGAGTTTTTCCCGGAGAATGCGGTTGAATATTTTGTATCATATTATGATTATTATCAGCCGGAGGCATATGTTGCATCCACTGATACATATATCGAAAAGGATTCTGATATAAACGAAGAAATAGAAAAGCTGAGACATTCGGCCACTGCAGCACTGGCTGAGCGGAGAGATGTGGTGATAGTAGCCAGTGTTTCATGTATATACGGACTGGGAAGCCCTGTTGATTATGAAAACCAGATGCTTTCGTTAAGACCGGGCATGGAAAAAAACAGAACGGATATATTAAGGAAACTGGTGGATATACAGTATGACAGGAATGACATGGCTTTTGAGAGAGGAACTTTTCGTGTAAGGGGAGACACCATTGATATCTATCCCGCCGGTGCCGAAAGTGCTGTCCGGGTAGAGCTTTTCGGAGATGAAATAGAAAACATAAGACAGATAAATCCTGTTACGGGAGAAATAACGGGAGAACGGAACCATATATCCATTTTCCCGGCTTCCCATTATGTGACAACAGAAGAAAAAATAAAAGAAGCTGTTTTGTCCATTGAAAAGGAACTTGAAGAAAGAGTGATCTGGTTCAAAGACAGGGGAAAACTGATTGAGGCCCAGAGGATAGAACAGCGGACCAGATATGATCTGGAAATGCTCAAGGAGATCGGAAGATGCAAAGGTATAGAAAACTATTCCCGGCATCTGAACGGATTGCCGGCAGGGAGCAGGCCATATACACTTATAGACTATTTCCCCGATGACTTTCTGATACTTATAGATGAATCCCATGTGATGATGCCTCAATTAAGGGCCATGTATGCAGGAGACCGCTCAAGGAAAGAGTCCCTCGTTGACTTTGGTTTCAGGCTGCCCTCGGCACTGGATAACAGACCGCTTAAATTTAACGAATTTGATGAAATATCCAATCAGACGGTATATTTCAGTGCCACTCCGGCAGAATACGAAAGAGAACAAAGCGCAGGCATATCTGCGGAACAGCTCATAAGGCCCACCGGGCTTCTTGATCCTCCTGTTGAAGTGATCCCTTCGGAAGGGCAAATAGATCATCTGACCGGAGAAATAAACAGGGTAACAAAAGACGGAGGAAGGATCCTTGTCACCACCCTGACCAAGAAAATGGCGGAGAATCTCACGGAATACTTTTCCGGCAGTGGCATAAGGGTAAGATATCTTCATTCCGAGGTCGATACCCTTGAGAGACTGGAAATAATAAGAGATCTCAGGAAAGGAGAGTTCGATGTACTTGTGGGGATAAACCTTCTCAGAGAAGGTCTTGATCTGCCGGAGGTAAAGCTGGTGGCCATACTGGATGCAGACCGGGAGGGTTTTCTCAGAACAGAAACATCTCTTATACAGACCATAGGCAGAGCAGCAAGAAATGTTGACGGAAGAGTCATAATGTATGCGGATCGTATAAGTCCCGCCATGAAAAAGGCTCTGGAAGAAACAGACAGAAGAAGAAAGGTACAGGAAGCATACAACAGGACAAAAGGCATAACACCAAAAACAATAGAAAAGGCAGTAAGAGCGGTCATTGAAGCCACTAAACAGGGACAGGACATTGAATACAAGGGTAAATCACCTGTGGAACTAACCAAAAAAGAGCTCAAGGAATATGTAAAAATAATGGAAAAAGAAATGAAACAGGCAGCTGCCGATCTGCAGTTCGAAAGAGCCGCAAAGCTGAGAGATGAAATTTTTGAATACAAGACGAGGTTATGATGACAAAAGATCTTTATGTAAAAGGTGCATCGGAGAACAATCTTAAAAGTATAGATGTGACAATACCCAGAGAAAAAATGGTGGTGCTGACAGGACTTTCCGGCAGCGGCAAATCATCGCTGGCTTTTGATACCATATATGCGGAAGGACAGAGGCGCTATGTTGAAAGCCTTTCATCCTATGCACGCCAGTTTCTGGGACAGATGGAAAAACCCGATGTGGAACTCATTGAAGGGCTTTCTCCGGCCATATCCATAGACCAGAAAACCACCAGCAAGAATCCCCGTTCCACAGTGGGAACGGTAACAGAGGTATATGATTATCTAAGGCTGATGTATGCCAGGATAGGTATACCCCACTGTCCCGTATGCGGCAAGGAGATAAGCAGCCAGACTGTTGATCAGATAGTGGACAGTCTGATGGATCTTGGTGAGGGATCCAGACTTACTATACTGGCTCCGGTCATTGCTCAGCGCAAAGGCACCCATGAAAAGGTAATAGAGCGAATAATAAAAGAAGGTTTTATAAGAGTAAGGATAAACGGTGATATCATTCGCCTTGACGAGGATGAAATAAAACTTGAAAAAACTCATAAACATACTGTTGAAATAGTTGTGGACCGCATAATAGTCAAGGAAGGGGCAGAAAGCAGGCTTGCAGAAGCTTGTGAAACAGCCATATCAAACGGCAACGGACTTGTAGTCGTGCTCGTTTCTCAAAAATCAGAAGGCAAAGAAGCAAAAACAAAGCCGGGAGAAACAGAAAAAGTCTTCAGCACAGAGCTGGCATGTCCTGAACACGGGGTAAGTATACCGGAACTGGAGCCCAGGATGTTTTCATTCAATAATCCCTTCGGCGCATGTCCGGCATGCAAAGGACTTGGTTTTATCCAGAGAATTGACCCGGATCTTATTATTGAAGATCAAAACAAAAGCATAACCCAGGGCTGTTTGAGCAATGTTTTTGCATCCATGGAATTGGCAGGATTTTACAGACAGATGATAGGGGCACTGGCCGAGGAACACGGAACGGACCTTGATACTCCATACAAAGATCTGCCTGCAAAATTCAAGGATGAATTGCTTTACGGAACCGGAGAAAGAAAGCTTTCATATTATTACGTGAGCAGAAATACCGGATCGAGATCCCACAGGAACCATCCCTTTGAGGGGGTACTGAATAATCTGGAAAGACGTTACATGGAGACAAATTCAGATTACATAAAAGAAAAGATGACAAAGTATATGAGCATAACCCCATGTGAAGAATGCGGAGGGAAACGCCTGCGGCCGGAAGTTCTGGCTGTTACCGTGGGAGGGAAGAATATCGCAGAGCTTTCCGGTATGTCCATAAGGGAGTCAATAGATTTCATAAGCCGGCTCAAGCTTTCAACAAAAGAAGAAATCATCGCAAAACAGATATTGAAGGAGATAAATGCAAGACTGGGATTTCTGGCGGATGTGGGCCTGGATTATTTGACTTTGTCCCGTGCAGCCGGGTCACTTTCCGGAGGAGAATCCCAAAGGATAAGACTGGCCACCCAGATAGGTTCCAGCCTTGTGGGAGTCCTTTACATACTTGATGAACCCAGCATAGGCCTTCACCAGAAAGACAATGCAAAACTGCTGGCAACTCTAAGGAGTCTTACAGATATAGGCAATACTCTCATTGTTGTTGAACATGATGAAGAAACCATGTATGCGGCGGATCATATTATAGATATAGGCCCCGGAGCAGGGGTACACGGCGGAGAACTGGTGGCGCAGGGAACGGTGGAAGACATAAAGAAATGCAAAGAATCTATTACAGGACAGTATCTTAACGGAAACAAAAAAATAGATGTGCCCGAAAAACGCCGGCAGGGAAACGGACTTTTTATAGAAATAAAGGGAGCCG